>JAFYPT010000164.1 GCA_017547425.1 Ruminiclostridium sp. | reverse complement strand
GCCTTCACCATCAGCCCCAAGCTGTGCATCGTCTACTGCATCGTGCTGCCCCTGCTGTGCTTCGGCCTGATGATGATCACCAAGATCGTCCACCCCACCTTCGTCCGCGTCTTCAAGACCTACGATAAGCTGAACAACGTGGTCCAGGAGAACCTCCACGGCATCCGTGTGGTCAAGTCCTACGTCCGAGAGGCCAAGGAAGTCTCCAAATTCCAGGAGATCTCCGGCTCCATCTATGCCGACTTCTGCAAGGCTGAAAAAACCCTGGCCTTCAACAGCCCCTTCATGCAGTCCGCCGCCTACATCTGCATCCTGGTCATCTCCTGGCTGGGCGCCCACATGGTGGTGGAGTCCGGCAACGGCGCCATCTCCGGCGGCCTGACCACCGGCCAGCTGACCTCCATGTTCGCCTACACCACCCAGATCCTGGGCAGCCTGATGATGTTCTCCATGATCTTCGTCATGCTGATCCTGTCCCGCGCGCCCCTGCAGCGTACCTACGAGGTCCTGACCGAGGAGCCCGCACTGCATAACCCCGAGAACCCCGTCATGGAAGTGGCCGACGGCTCCATCGACTTTGAGGACGTCACCTTCCGTTACTCCGAGACTGCACCCCGCGACTCTCTGGAGCACGTTTCCGTCCACATTGACTCCGGCATGACCGTGGGCATCCTGGGCGTTACCGGCTCCTCCAAGTCCACCCTGGTCCAGCTGATCCCCCGTCTGTATGACGTCACCTCCGGCTCCCTGAAGGTCGGCGGCGTGGACGTCCGCAACTACGATGTGGAGACCCTGCGCAACGCCGTTTCCATGGTCCTGCAGAAGAACACTCTCTTCGCCGGTTCCATCAAGGATAACCTGCGCTGGGGCAACCCCGACGCAACTGATGAAGAACTGATCCACGCCTGCAAGCTGGCCTGCGCCGACGACTTCATCCAGGGCTTCCCCGATGGTTACGACACCCACATCGAACAGGGCGGCTCCAACGTCTCCGGCGGCCAGAAACAGCGTCTTTGCATCGCCCGTGCCCTGCTGAAGAAGCCCAAGATCCTGATCCTGGACGACTCCACCTCCGCCGTCGATACCCGTACCGACGCATCCATCCGCAAGGCCTTCGCCGAGGAGATCCCCGGCACCACCAAGCTCATCATCGCCCAGCGTGTCTCCTCCGTTCAGGACTCCGACCTGATCCTGGTCATGGAGAACGGCACCATTGCCGCCATGGGCACCCACGATGAACTGCTCCAGACCTCCCACATCTACCGCGAGGTCTTTGAATCCCAGACGAAAGGAGGCGACGAGTAATGCCCCCCATGAAAATGCCTAAGGGCGGTCCCCGCAAAGCAAAGGACCCCAAAAAGACCATCGGCCGTCTGCTGAAGTACCTGAAGCAGTACCGGTTCACCATGCTCCTGGTGGTGCTTTGCATCATCGTCTCCGCCATCGCCATGGCCGCCGGTTCCGCCTCTCTGGGCGATCTGGTGGATGATTACATCGCCCCCATGCTGTCCCAGCAGAACCCCAACTACGGTCCCCTGCTGAAGTACCTGTGCTTCATGGCCGTGCTGTACGGCCTGGGCATTGTGTCCACCTTCCTGTATAACTACCTGATGGTCGAGGTCGGCCAGGGCACCCAGAAGCGCATCCGTGACGAGATGTTCGCCCACATGCAGACCCTGCCCATCCGCTATTTCGACACCCATCCCGTAGGCGACCTGATGAGCCGCTACACCAGCGACATCGACACCCTGCGCCAGATGATCTCCATGTCCATCCCCCAGTGCATCTCCTCCATCGCCACCCTGGTGGTGCTGATGGTGACCATGATCATCACCTCCCCCATCCTGACGGGCGTCATGCTGCTGACCGTCACCGCCATCGTCTTCGTCACCACCAAGGTCGTGGGCAAATCCTCCGGCTTCTTCATCGGCCAGCAGAAGTCCCTGGGCGCAGTCAATGGCTATGTTGAGGAAATGATCAACGGCCAGCGCGTGGTCAAGGTCTTCTGCCATGAGGAGACCTGCAAGAAGGAATTCGATGCCCTCAATGACGAGCTGCGCCAGAACGCCTTCAAGGCCGGCGCCTACGCCAACATCATGGGTCCCGTCAACAATAACCTGGGCTACATCCAGTACGCGATCCTGGCCATCGTCGGCGGCATCGTCGCCATCACCTCCGGCGAGACTCTGCTGACCATTGGCAAGCTGGTTGCCTTCCTGGCCCTGTCCCGTTCCTTCAATATGCCCATCTCCCAGGTCTCCAACCAGATCAACTCCATCGTCATGGCTCTGGCCGGCGCGGAGCGCATCTTCGAACTGATGGACGAGGAGAGCGAAGAGGACCACGGCTACGTTACCCTGGTCTACGCCAATGTAGCCGAGGACGGCACCGTCACCGAGGCTCCCGAGCGCACCGGCAAGTGGGCATGGAAGCATCCCCACGGCGACGGCACCATCACCTACACCGAGCTGAAGGGCGACATCACCATGGATTCCGTGGACTTCGGCTATGTCCCCGAGAAGACCG
>JAFYPT010000163.1 GCA_017547425.1 Ruminiclostridium sp. | reverse complement strand
TTCAAAAGGCTCTGCCCCCAAGAGGGCAGAGCCTTTGTGCATCCCCTGTGAGGGGAGCCTTTTGGCGATGATTTCCAGCAAAGAAGCATTACCATCCGGGCATACTACCAACCAGAACCCATGACATGGAGGTAATCGATATGCGTATGTTGGATCGGATCGCCCTGGCCCTGCTGGTCATCGGCGGCCTGAACTGGGGCGGCATCGGCCTCTTCGGGATGGACCTGGTGGCCGCTCTTTTTGGGGGCTCCGCCTCTGTCATCAGCCGTGTGGTCTACGTGCTGGTGTGCGTCTCTGCCCTGTGGTGCATCACCCTCTTCTTCCGGGACGAGACCCGGGAAGACCGCATCAGAGGAACCGCATAAAAAAGTTCCCTTGCCACTACGGCAAGGGAACTTTTTTATGTCTCTTGATGTTCCTGGTCCAGCCGCATCTGTACCAGATCGGGACGCTGGCGGGGAGCGTCTGTGGGGTCGATCTCCCGGATGACCCGGGCAGGATTGCCGCCCACCATGGTGTTGGGGGGGACATCCTTGGTGACCACAGCCCCGGCAGCCAGGATGGCCCCGTCACCGATGGTCACACCGGGCACGATGGTGACGCTGGAACCGATCCACACGTTGTTTCCGATGACCACAGGGGCGGGCCAGGCCGTCCGGCGGTTTTCTGGGGCAAAGTCGTGGTTCACCGTGGCGATGACCACGTTGCTGCCCAGCAGGACGTTGTCCCCCAGGGTGATACCGCCCTGGTCCAGAAAGTGACAGCCGGTGTTGATGAAGACACCCTTGCCCACGGTGATGTTCCTGCCGATATTGCTGTAAAAGGGCGGGAAAAGGCGGAACCCTTCGGGGGTGGGCTTACCGGTGATCTGGGCGAAGAGGGCACAGACCTCCTCCTGGGTGTGGTACTGGTTGTTGAGCTGGGCCGTGAGACGCAGGGTCTCCTCGGTGATCTCCTGCATGAAGTGGTGCAGGTCCCCGTCGTTGGTGATGGGGGCTCCGCTGTTCATGCGGTCCAGAAATTCCTGCAGGTCCATAGGGCACCTCCTGGGGTGTGGCGGGTCAGCCCAGAGCCTCCGGTCCGAAGCCGTGGGGCAGGAGCTGACGCAGGGTGTACTTGACGAAATCATGGTCACGGTTGGCCACCAGGACCTCCAGGTCCGGGGCGAACTCATAGAGCATCTGGCGGCAGGAGCCGCAGGGCCAGCAGTAGTCGGGGCCGTTGCCCACCACGGCGATCCGCTTAAAAGACCGGCAGCCCTCGCTGACCGCCTTCACCAGGGCAGTGCGCTCGGCGCAGATGCAGGAGCCGTAGGCGGCGTTCTCCACGTTGCAGCCGGTGTGGACGGAACCATCCACACCCTCCAGAGCGGCCCCCACGGGGAAGTGGGAGTAGGGCATATAGGCCTTGTCCAGCATGGTGAAGGCCAGCTCCACCAGGTCTTTGTCGGTCATGGGGCGGCCTCCTTACTGGATGTGAATGTGGGTGTTGATGTGCTCGGCGCAGTAGCAGTAGTAGCCGTTGCATCGGGAGCAGTACCGGAACTCCATCTGGGGGTCGGACACGTCGGTCTTGCCGCAGACGGCGCAGCGGTGGAGGTAGTTCTCCTTGGTCTTGGTTTTGGCGTCGTGGAAGTTCACCACCTTGGGTCCGCCGTACTGCCGGTGGTTGGGTCGCTGGGCGGACTTCCACTGGGCCTTGCGCTTGGCGGTGGAGAACAGGTTGCCGATGTCCGAGGCGAAGAAGAGCAGGTAGTTGAGGACGGCCACGATGGGCACCAGAGCCATGAGGAAGTATCCGGCGGCCAGGTACTGGACCACAGCGATGGCGAAGTAGGCGGCGTCGATCCAGGCCAGCCACTTGGCCTTCACGGGGATGATGAAGAAGAGCAGGAACTGCAGGTCGGGGTACAGGGTGGCGAAGGCAAAGAACATGGACATATTGACATAGTACATGGAGGCTCCGCCCACCAGGAAGCCGATGAGGACGTTCAGGATAACCCCGAAGAAGTAGAAGATGGTGAACTTGTTGCTCCCCCACTCCCGCTCCAGGGCGGTGCCGATGAAGTAGTAGAAGTAGAGGGTGATGGCGAAGAAGAGCAGGTTGGAGCTGCCCATGGGCACGAAGATGAAGGTGACCAGTCGCCAGACCTGGCCGGAGAGGATGGCGGATGTGTCGAAGCTGAACAGGCTGGAGCCAATAGCGCCTCCGCCCATGCTGAACATATCCAGCAGGTAGATGAGCACATTGCCGATGACGATGTACCGCATGAGGCCGGGGATGCTCAGCTTGGGATGCTTATAGCAGAAGCGATCCAGCCACTGTTGGATGGCACGCAAATGGAATGACCTCCTTTAAAGGGGATAAGAGTACGAGTATCATTTTACCCGCTTTCCGGCGGGAAGTCTAGAAGATTCTGTGAACATTTCCAATTCTTTGCCCTACAGCCACAAAAGGTAAGATTTTGCTTGATTTTTCAGGGGGTTGGTCGTATAATAATGCTGGCTAAATAAGCCGTTATTTTCAAATAAGAGCGCATTATCGAGAGTGGGCGAGAGAGTTAGCTCCATGACCCCACACCAACCTGCCCCGCTGGGAAAAGGTGGTTCCGCTAACACCGATAAGGGAGCGCATCTGTGTTCAACAGAGCTTCCTTGTGAAGCTCTTTTTTCATGCCCACCATAAAAAAGAAGAGGAAAACGAACTATGAGCATTGTGAAAGATATGAACCTGGCCGAGTCCGGCCGCAGAAAGATCCACTGGGTCCGGGATCATATGCCCGCCCTGTCCCAGATCGAGGCCCGTTTCAAGGAAGAGCAGCCCTTCAAGGGTATGCGCGTGGCGGTCTCCGTCCACCTGGAGGCCAAGACGGCCAACCTGGGCTACGTCCTGTCCCAGGGCGGCGCTGAGGTCTACCTGACCGGCTCCAACCCCCTGTCCACCCAGGATGACGTGGCGGCAGGGCTGGCCTCCATGGGCGTGGAGACCTTTGGCATCTACGGCGCATCTGCCGAGGAGTATGAGCAGCACCTGATGGAGACCCTCAAGTGCCATCCCCACATCGTCATCGACGACGGCGGCGACCTCATTGACCTGCTGGGCGGCAAGTGCAAGGAGTATGCCGACTGCCTGATCGGTGGCTGTGAGGAGACCACCACCGGCATCCTCCGTCTGAAGGCCCGTGAGAAGGACGGCATTCTGCCCTGCCCCATGATGGCGGTCAACGACGCCAAGGCCAAGCACCACTACGACAACAAGTACGGCACCGGCCAGTCCTCCTGGGACGGCATCATGCACACCACCAACCTGGTGGTGGCCGGCAAGACCGTGGTTGTGGCCGGTTATGGCTGGTGCGGCAAGGGCGTGGCAATGCGCGCCGCCGGTATGGGCGCCAACGTGATCGTCACCGAGATCGACCCCTTCAAGGCTCTGGACGCCACCATGAATGGCTTCCGGGTCATGACCATGGATGAGGCCGCTCCCCTGGGTGATATCTTCGTCACCGTCACCGGCTGTAAGGACGTCATCGTTCCCCGCCACTTCGAGACCATGAAGCACAACGTCCTGCTGGCCAACGCCGGTCACTTCGACTGCGAGATCGCCGTGGCAGAGCTGCGGGAGATGTCCGTGAAGCAGGAGCTGCGCCGTGAGAACATCATCGGCTACACCCTGCCCAATGGCAACACCCTGAACGTCTTGGCCGAGGGCCGCCTGGTGAACCTGGCGGCCGGCAACGGCCACCCCGCCGAGATCATGGACATGTCCTTTGCCGTCCAGGCTCTGGCTGCCGAGTGGCTCACCAAGCAGACCGGCCTGGAGAAGAAGGTCTATCCCATCCCCGCATCCATCGACGATGAGATCGGCAAGGCCAAGCTGGCCGCCCTGGGCCTGACCATTGACGTGCTGACCCCTGAGCAGGAAGCTTATCTGAATTCCTGGAGTGTATAAAACTCTGTCATAAGGCTTCTCCTTGAGGAGAAGCTGTCGCCGTAGGCGACTGATGAGGTGGAAACTGTAAGTCCCCTCATCCGCCTCTTCGGGGCACCTTCTCCCCAGGGAGAAGGCTTTGCAAAATCATTTATCTATTTGGAGGATACATATATGTTTAGACGTTTCTTTACTTCTGAGTCCGTCACCGAAGGACATCCCGATAAGATCTGTGACCAGGTCTCCGACGCCGTTCTGGACGCCATCCTGGAGCAGGACCCCACCGGCCGCGTGGCCTGCGAGACCACCGCTTCCACCGGTCTGCTGCACATCATGGGCGAGATCAGCACCAGCTGCTACGTGGACATCCCCAAAATCGCCCGCGAGGTGGTCCGTGAGATCGGCTACGACCGCGCCAAGTACGGCTTCGACTGCGACACCTGCGGCATCATCACCAACATCGACGAGCAGTCTGCCGACATCGCTATGGGCGTGGATAAGTCCCTGGAGACCCGTGACGATGCCGATGCCGAGCTGGACAACGGCGCCGGCGACCAGGGCATGATGTTTGGCTACGCCTGCGACGAGACCCCCGAGCTGATGCCCCTGTCCATCTCCCTGGCTCACAAGATGGCAAAGAAGCTCACCGAGGTCCGTAAGGACGGCGTGGTGGACTACCTGCGTCCCGATGGCAAGACCCAGGTCACCGTGGAGTATGACGAGAACAAGGTCCCCGTCCGTGTGGACACCGTGGTCCTGTCCACCCAGCACAGCCCCGACGTGACCCTGGAAAAGATCCGCAAGGACATGATCGACCTGGTCATCAAGCCCACCGTGCCCGCCGGTCTCATGGACGAGGAGACCAAGATCTACGTCAACCCCACCGGCCGCTTTGTGGTGGGTGGTCCCCAGGGCGACTCCGGTCTGACCGGCCGCAAGATCATCGTGGATACCTACGGCGGCAGCGCCCCCCATGGCGGCGGCGCTTTCTCCGGCAAGGATCCCACCAAGGTGGACCGTTCCGCTGCCTATGCCGCCCGTTGGGTGGCCAAGAACGTGGTGGCCGCCGGACTGGCCAAGCGCTGCCAGGTGCAGCTTGCCTATGCCATCGGCGTGGCCCGTCCCGTGTCCGTCCGCGTGGACACCTTCGGAACCGGTGTTGTGTCAGACGTCCAGCTGGAGGAGGCGGTCAACAAGACCTTTGACCTGCGTCCCGCCGCCATCATCCGTGACCTGGACCTGCGCCGTCCCATCTTCCGCCAGACCGCCGCTTATGGCCACTTTGGCCGCAGTGACCTGGACCTGTCCTGGGAGAAGACTGACCGCGTAGACGCCCTGAAGGCCAACCTGTAAGAACGAAACGGACACGCGGGCTTGCGTGTCCGTTCTTTTTTCTGGACAAAGGAAGGTAAAGCGGTTAAAATTGGGAAAGATAGAGAAAACGCCGATGCTGGTCGGCGAATAGGAGAGAGCATACATGGATCAAAAAGAAATTTTGAGCCGGGTGGACCACACCATTCTGGCTCCCACCGCCACCTGGGAGCAGGTGAAGAAGATCTGCCAGGAAGGCATGGACTTTGGTACCGCTTCCGTGTGCATTCCGCCCCGCCACGTGCGCAGGGCGGCGGAGTTCGTGGGCGATAAACTGAAGATCTGCACCGTCATCGGCTTCCCCAATGGCTACAATATGCCCGAAGTGAAGGTGTTCGAGACTGAGGACGCCATCCGCTGCGGCGCGGACGAGATCGATATGGTGGTCAACCTGGGTCTGGTGAAGGCCGGTGACTGGGAGGGTGTCCTGTCCGAGATCAAGGCGATCAAGGACTCCTGCCGGGGCCGTATCCTGAAGGTCATCGTGGAGGCATGCCAGCTGACCCGCGAGGAAAAGATCGCCCTGTGCCGGGTGGTGACCATGTCCGGCGCTGACTTTATCAAGACCTCCACCGGCTTTTCCACCGGCGGCGCCACCGTGGAGGATGTGGCCCTGTTCAAGGAGCATATCGGTCCTGACGTGCGCATTAAGGCTGCCGGCGGCATCCGTACCTTTGAGCAGGCCCAGGCTATGATCGAGGCCGGTGCTGACCGCATCGGCGCCAGCGCCCTGGTGGCCCTGGCCAAGGAAAAGATCTGATAAGTGAAAACATCCCCGCTCCCGATGGGAGCGGGGATGTTTTTTTCTTTTAGGTCAGCCCTCGATGAACTTCAGGCCGAAGCCGGGAATGGTCTCGTAGCCGGCACTGACTTCTTCCTTCCAGGCGGCGTAGTCGGCGCTGCGCAGGGCGGAGTCAGCGGTCAGCTTCCAAACGGGTTCGTCATCGGCCACATAGTACATGATGTGGTAGCCGTAGACGCTCTCCACGATGCCGGTGTCACCGGCCTTGCGGCTGCTGTCGGTTGCCCAGTCTCTGAAGGTTTCCACATAGTTGGAGGTGGCGCTGATATTGGAGATCAGACCGCCGTTAACAGCGGAGTTGGTGTCGGCGCTGTTGGCCATGGCCAACTCAGAGAAAGATTCCTCGGTGGCGGCGCCGGACTCCCACTCCTTGAGCAGCGCCTCGGCCTTGGCCTTGGCGTCGGCCAGCTGGGCGTCAGTGGCCTGGGCGGCGCCCTCGTCCATCTCA
>JAFYPT010000162.1 GCA_017547425.1 Ruminiclostridium sp. | reverse complement strand
CCAAGGTGGACCGTTCCGCTGCTTACGCAGCCCGCTGGGTGGCAAAGAACGTGGTTGCCGCCGGTCTGGCCAAGCGCTGCCAGGTCCAGCTGGCTTACGCCATCGGCGTGGCCCGTCCTGTCTCCGTCCTGGTGGAGACCTTCGGCACCGGTACCGTTTCCGACGAGGTCCTGGAGAATGCAGTCCAGAAGGTCTTCGACCTGCGTCCCACTGCCATTATCCGTGATCTGGACCTGCAGAAGCCCATCTACCGCAAGCTCGCTGCCTATGGCCACATGGGCCGTGAGGACCTGGGCGTTCTGTGGGAGAGAACCGACCGTGCTGAGGCACTGAAGGCTGCCTGCAAGTAAGGAGGCCATCCAAGTGGCGGAAATTTCTGTGATCGTTCCGGTATACAAGGCAGAGGCCTTTCTCCGCAAGTGTACCGATTCCATTCTGAACCAGACCTTCACCGACCTGGAGCTTCTCCTGGTGGAGGACGGTTCCCCTGACCAGAGCGGAGCCCTCTGCGACCAGATCGCTGCCGAGGACCCCCGTGTGCGGGTCTTCCACAAGCCCAACGGCGGCGTCAGTTCTGCCCGTAACCTGGGTATGGCCGAGGCCGAGGGTAAGTACATTGCCTTTGCCGATTCCGACGACTGGCTCCCTCTGGATGCCCTGGCCAATATGTATGAGGCCCTCACCGCCAATGGGGCGGACTCCGCTGGTGGTTCCCACATCCTGGTGGAGGTGGACGGCCGGGAGGCTTCTGCCCCCGGCGCCATGCCCCCCGGTGTCTATGAGCCTGCCCAAATCCGCACCGGTTTCATCGACCGACTCATGGGCGAGCGGATGGGCAAGCCCGATGAGGTCCTCAACGGCTTCATCTGGCGGTTCCTCTTCTCCAAGAGCATCATCCAGGGGAACGACATCACCTTCGAGGGTGCCTATCTGGAGGACGAGCTCTTCCTGCTGGAGTACTTCTGCTATGCAAAGAAGCTGGCCATGATCGGTGAGCCCGTGTACTATTACCTGCAGAACCCTGTGTCCGTCACCCGCCGGTACCTGAAGGACTATATGCAGACCTTCACCCGGTTCATGGCCGCCAAGGAGGCCCTGGCGGAGAAGCACGGTCTGGGCGGGAACCTCCCTCTGTGGAAGGAAAACTCCAACTGGTCCGGCCTCCTCATCGCCATCGGCAACGAGTTTGCCGCCAGCAACCCCGCCTCCCTGACAGAAAAGCGCCGGAAGGTCAAGGAGATCTGTGCCCGTGCCGAGATGGCCCAGGCCATCCAGGCCATTCGGCCCCAGGGTCTGGGCAGGAACAAGCAGGTGGTGGCAGACCTGGTCTGCAAGAAGCAGTTCTTTGTTCTGTCTCTGCTGTACTGGTATAAAAATAGAAACCATTGACCAGCCTGTATAGGCTGTGCCCCGCGTTATTTGATTTGAGAGGAGGATGTATGTGAGCGCTGAGGGGAATAAAATCGTTCGAGCAATCACAGGGGTCACCTTTGTGATGGTGTTCTCCAAGCTGCTGGCTATGGTGCGTTCGGTTCTGCAGGCCCAGGAATTTGGCGCTGGTATGGATGTGGATGCCTTTATCCAGGCGAACAACTATACCGTGGCCATTTTCACCACGGTGGCCTATGCCCTGTGCGTGGCGGCCATCCCCCGCATCTCAGGCGCCCTCCTGAAATCGAGAGAGGAGGCCAAACGGACAGCTGACCGCCTGATCTCCAATACGATGGTCCTGGCCATCCTGCTGACAGCTGTCCTCATCCTGCTGGGCCTTGCGGGTCTGCCCGAGCGGATTTTCGGTACCGCCCAGGGGGATATGTTCACCTACTGCTTTGTGGCCTTTTCGGCCACCCTGCCTGTAGTGGTCCTCACCTATATGCTGCTGGCCATGTTCCAGTCTCTGGGCCATTTCACCCTGCAGGGTGCCCTGAGCCTGGTCTACAATCTGGTCCTCATTGGGGCGCTGATCCTGCTGGCCGGAAAGCTGAGTCTCCAGAACTTTGCCCTGCTTACCGCTGTGTGCTGGCTCTTCCAGCTGGCCATGGTGGTGCCCGCCATGCGGAAGGAGGGATACGTCCCCCGCCTGCGGGTGGATCTGCGGGAAAAGGACTATTGGGACTTTCTGCGGACGGGTGCCATCACGGCCTTCAACGCGGCCCTGTTCCTGCTGTGTTACCTGGTGAACACCTTGTTTGCTGCCTCTGCCCCGGCGGGAACGGTGTCGGCCTTCTTCTACGCCGATAAACTGTATGAGCCCCTGACCAGCACCCTGGCTCACAGCGTGAGCATTGTGCTCTACCCCAAGTTCAGCCAGCTGTATCAGCAGGTGACCCGGGATGAGTATCAGCAGTCTGTGGTCCATATGATGAAAAATACCCTTCTGCTGGTGCTGCCGGTGTCCGTGCTGTTCACTGCCTTCGGCACGCCGGTGATCCGGGTGCTCTATGAGGGCGGCAGCTTTACCCTGGAGGATGGCCTGCTGTGTGGCGGCATCTTCTCCATTTATGCCCTGGGCATGGCCGGCTTCTTTATGCTGGACATCCTCAACAAGGCTTACTACGCTATGGGCAAGACCATGGTGCCTCTGTGTGTTTCCGGCTGCATCCTGGCCTTCTGCGTGGTCTTCGACCTGGTGTGCGTGGCGGTATTCCCCAATAATCCCACCCTGTTGGCCTTTGGTACCTCCCTGGGCTTCCTGCTGGGCGGCGCCGTTCTGTACGTCTTCTTTGCCCGCAGTGGCCATGGGGTCAAGATGCCTGTGAAGCAGCTATTCTGGGGAACGGTCCTCTCCGTGCTGCTGGGCATGGCGGCCTTCTGGAGCCACCGCCTCATTCTGGCTGATGATGCCGGCAAGCTGATGATGGTGCTGGTGTGTATGGGCATTGGTGTCATTGGCATGCTGGTCTATCTGCTGCTGATGGGCAGTATGGTGCCCACCCGTGAGATCATGGACAAGCTGCGGGGCAGGAAGGAGGGGTGAGGAACCGTGAAAAAAGGAACCAAAGTCGTTGCCGCCCTTCTGGCTGCAGTGATCCTGCTGTTCTGCGGGCATCAGCTGTATTTTCGTGCCGCAGCGGAGTGGGCCGACCGGGCATGTGCCACGGCCATCGAGGCCAGTGAACTGGAAAAGATCACCGACGATCCGGCCGGATGGCTGGCTGCCGCCGGTGTTGATTATGTCATCCGGGGAGACTATGGATATGATCTCCAGGAAACGGTTGCGTTTTCCCTCTCCTTGACGGAGGACGGATCCATCCCCGTGGCCTTGGTGGAGAACCACACCAGAACGGGAGTCAACATCGACCCGCTGCCCTCCCAGGATATTTCCATGGTGAAGACCCTGTACCTGTATGATGATTATGCCAACCGCATGGTGGGGGAAGATACCGGAGAAATTGAGGATCTTCTCTTCCGCGCAGCGGTTGATCGGGGCATGCGGCTGTTGATCCTGACGCCCTTTTCCGATGAAGAGGGGAAGGTATACACGGATCCTGAGGTATATGCCCGGTGCCTGTCCAATTTGCGAGATCGGATCGAGTCCCGGGGCCTTGCTCTGGACGGGTCCTTCTCCTGTATGGAACTGGACCAGCGGGCGGATCTTCCGCTGTCTGTCATGGCTCAGAAAATGCTGATGCTCCTCTCTGCGGTGGTCTTCCCCTGTGGTGTTGCCGTGGGAGTGGCTGTGATGGCCAGAACTGCCGCAGACGGCCGGAACATTCGGAAGTTCCTGCTGTGGTTTCTGCTTTTTACGGCCGCAGGAGCTGCGGTGGTCTCTGCCTTCATGACCGAGCCTCGTTACCTGTTGGGTGCCGATGTTTTTTCCGGCGTGAAGTTGGCGCTGATGACACCCATGGCTTTGGGGGGCGTGCTGCTGCTCTGGTCCCTGCGGCATGAGTTGCTGGGACACACTGGGTGGAAAAACAGAGGACTGCTTCTGGTGGTCCTGGTGCTCGCCTGCGGCGTATGCTTCCTTCTGTCTGCACGGTCCGGAGACCGCCCCGGATGGACTTCTGACTTAGAGACTGCTTTGCGGAACTGGCTGGAGCACACCCTGTATGTCCGTCCCCGCACCAAGGAACTGCTGTTTGCAGCTCCCTGCATCCCTGTGTTCCTTTGGGCATGCCGACGCAAACAGCCGGAACTCAAACTTTTGTGCGGGTTGGGAGTCTGTCTAGAAGGCGTTTCTGTAGTCAACACTTTTTGCCATGGTGTTGCCCCTTTGTATGTTTCCGTGATCCGCAGCCTGTTGGGACTGGGACTTGGATGTGTATTGGGCGGGGCGATTTGCCTGCTCCTGGTCTTGTTGAGCAGGAAGAGGACGTCCCTTCCGTGAGATATTTGCGATAACGATCCATATTACCCCGGAAAAGGAGGGATAAACGATGGAAATGATAAAAAGCAGCATACTCTGCCGGGGGTTGGCTCCTGTTTGGCGGACACTGACCGAGTGGTATCAGGGAAGTGCTCTGGCTGCCCTGATTCGCTGGGTGACAACTGGGGTCATTGCCTGCTTTTGCGGAAGTAAGCTGATGGACTTTGTTACCCGGGAAGGTATCCTTTCCAAAGCATGGGAGAGCAGTGTTTTCTGCAGAGTTCTTACCTTCCTCATCAATATACCTACAAAGATTCTTCGGCTGGTATATCAAAAACTGGAAAGTTTTTTTGAAAACAGTATCTTTGCCCAGCTGGCCTTTTCTGTGGTAGAGAACACCCCCATCCTTGTGGGATGGATGATGCTTTTGTTCCTGATCGTTCCCTATGAAAAGTGGAGCAATGGGTATAGCTTTGCCGGGTTCCTTTTGTGCTTTGTCGTGGCTGTGTTTGCAGGCATGCGCAGGGAAAACTGGAAGCTGGACCTGGCTGCCCTGGGACCCTGGGTGGTAGGGTTTGGTATCATCGTGCTCCTGGCCTGGCCCCTGTCGGCCTATCCCGACCAGTCCTACCGCTTCCTGAAGTATTACGGAGCCTGCATCCTGTGCGTGCTGGTTGTGGTCAGCACTGTGGAGCGCCGGGAGCATCTGATGCGGCTGGCCGGCATGGCCTCTTTGGGCCTGCTGGGCATGTCCCTGTATGGCGTATACCAGCGTATGGCAGGCGTGGAAGTCAACCCCCTTTACGTGGACCTGACGCTGGAGCTGAACCAAAATCTCCCGGGCCGTGTGTTTGGCTTCTATGAAAACCCCAATACCTTTGCCCAGGTCCTCCTGCTGCTGATCCCGGTGGCTGTGGGCCTGATGCTGGGCAGCAAAAGCTGGGGTGGCCGTTTTCTGGGCCTCTGTGCCACTGGCGCGGGATGCATCGCCATCATCATGACCTATTCCCGGGCCAGTTGGCTGGGACTGGCATTCGCTGCGGCTGTATTTGTTTTGCTGTGGAACCGAAAGCTGATCCCCCTTGCCATCCTGGTGGTTTGTGTGGCCATCCCCTTCCTGCCGGAGAATATTACAAACCGTCTGCTGACCATTTTTGACTCGTCGGATACCTCTACCAGCAGCCGATTCCCCCTGTATTATGCGGCCGGAGAATTCCTCACCATACGGCCCCTTCTGGGCGCCGGTCTGGGTGCCGATGCGGTCCGGTCTGCCATCAATGATCTGAATCTGTACCACGGATTCGATAAGTTCGTCCACTGCCACAACATCTATCTGCAGGTTTGGTGTGAGACCGGCCTGTTCGGTCTGCTGACCTTTGTGGGCGGTATTTTCTGGACCGTGAAAAAAGGTGTAAAGGCCGTGTTCCGGTCGGCCTGTGACAACTCCGTTCGCCTGATCATCATTGGCGGAGCATCCGCCCTGATGGGATCCATGCTCTGCGGCATGGCCGATTACCTGTGGAACTACCCCCGCGTCATGCTGGTCTTCTGGTTCGTCTGCGCCATTGTTCTGGCCGGCATCCGGTTGGCTGGCCGGGAAGAAAATCATACCCCTGCATAAAGAAAGAAGAGATCCCCCAAATGAAACTCAGCAACCTTTGGAACGAGAAATCTGTTACCCTGTCCTTCGAGGTCTTTCCTCCCAAGAAGGACAGCGACTTTGATACCGTCCGCTTCGCTGCCGAGCAGATCGCCGAGCTGAAGCCCGACTTCATGAGCGTGACCTACGGCGCCGGCGGCGGCACTTCGGTTTACACTGCCGAGATCGCCCGGATCCTCCAGTCCGGCCACAAGGTCCCTGCCCTGGCCCACCTGACCTGCCTGTCCTCCAGCCGGGACCGCATCCACCAGGAGTTGGAGCACCTGAAGGCCGCCGGCATTGAGAACATCCTGGCCCTGCGAGGGGACTACCCCCAGGGCTATGACCCCGATGCCCCCCGGGATTTCCGCTACGCCTACGAGCTGGTGAAGGAGATCAAGGATTTCGGCGGCTTTGCCATCGGTGCGGCCTGCTACCCCGAGTGTCACGTAGAAAGCCGAAGCCATGAGGAGGACCTCCTCCACCTGAAGGAAAAGGTGGACTGCGGCGTGGACTTCCTCACCACCCAGATGTTCTTCGACAACAGCGCCCTCTACAGCTTCCTGTGGAAGGCCCAGCGTCTGGACATCAAGGTCCCCGTGCTGGCGGGCATCATGCCGGTCACCAACGCCGCTCAGATGACCCGCATACTCTCCCTGTCCGGCACCACCCTGCCCAACCGGTTCCGGATGATCCTGGATAAGTTCCGGGACCGTCCCGACGCCATGAAGCAGGCAGGCATCGTCTACGCCTCCGAGCAGATGGTGGACCTGGTGGCCAACGGCATCCGGGGTGTCCACGTGTACACCATGAACAAGCCCGATGTGGCAGAGGCTCTCCTGGAGAACCTCTCCCGGGTCCTGGGCCGCTGATGAAGCTGGACCCACAGGAGATCGCCCGGTATCTGGGCTATGGAAGAGAACCCATGCCCCCCCAAGTGTCCGCCCTGGCAGATGCCTGCCAGGGGGAATTGGAACGCGCCGTCATCCCCCGGTCTGTTGGCCGGCGGATGGCGGCTGACCGATTTACAAAGGCAAGCCGGGACCTTTCTCACCACCTCCGACACTGCGAGGAGGTGGTCCTCTACGCCATCACCCTGGGTTCCCAGGCCGACCAGCTTCTCCGCCGATGGAGTGTGCGGGACATGGCAAAGGCCGCGGTGGGCCAGGCGGTGTGCGCCGCCTGGCTGGACCAGCTGGCGGCCGACTTCGTGGAGGGCATCGAGAGGGGAGAGGGAGAGTATCTCACCCCGCCCTTCAGCCCCGGCTATGGGGACTGGGACCTGTCCCATCAGGGGGAGGTCCTGGAAATTCTGGATGCCCCCCGGCGGATGGGTCTGGCTCTGACCCAAGCGGGGATGCTGGTCCCGGAAAAATCCATCACCGCCCTGGTGGGGGTGAGCGACCGGCAGGAGGAGTCCTGCGGTCAGAAATGCATGCGATGCAAGAAAACGGACTGCCCCTTTCGGGCATAAAAACAAAATAAACCAAACGGGCGGCAGGTTGCCGCCCTGCCTTTTACCCAAACCCTGCGATTGAAAGGAGTCATGACCTATGAAACCCATGTTAGAAGCCATTCGGGAGCGCCGATACTATCTGGACGGCGGTCTGGGCAGCATGCTCCAGGCAGCCGGTCTGCCCGACGGCCTGCTGCCCGACCTGTGGAGCATCCAGAACCCCGAGGCGGTGCAGAATGTTCACCGGCAGTATCTGGAGGCAGGCTGCCGCCTGATCGCCACCAACACCTTCGGCACCAACGTCCAAAAGCTGGCCCCTTATGGGGTCACCCCCAAGGAGGTCATGACCGCCGCCGTGGCCAACGTCCGGGCGGCCATGGACCAGGCCGGGGTCACCGACGGCTACGTGCTGGCGGATATCGGCCCCACCGGCAAGCTCTTAAAGCCCTACGGCGACCTGGATTTTGAGGATGCGGTGGCCCTCTTTGCCGATACCATCGCCGCCGCCCAGGAGGCCGGTGCCGACGGTATCCTGATCGAGACCATGAGCGACCTGTATGAAATGAAGGCCGCTCTGGTGGCAGCGAAAGAGAATGCCAACCTGCCCAT
>JAFYPT010000025.1 GCA_017547425.1 Ruminiclostridium sp. | reverse complement strand
GGGACTTGAACCCGCACGTGCGTATTGCACACTAGAACCTGAATCTAGCGAGTCTGCCAATTCCACCACTCGCGCATGTTGCCATCTCTTGACTGCTTGAATAAGATAGCACACACCGGGCAGGATGTCAACAACTTTTTTCGAGTTTTTTGGAAAAAGTTGTTGAAAGGCGCCCTGATTCCGGTTCCGCAGAACCGGAATCAGGGCAAAAAATCTGCCAGGACATGGGCCTGGCAGATTTTTCTTCTCAAACGTCTTACTTGGTGCCGAAAATACGGTCGCCGGCGTCGCCCAGGCCGGGGACGATGTAGCCGTGGTCGTTGAGCTTCTCGTCGCAGGCGGCCACATAGATGGGCACGTCGGGGTGGTCTTCCCGGATGCGCTGGATGCCTTCGGGAGCGGCCAGGATGTTCATGAGCTTAATGTTCTTGACGCCGTATTCCTTCATGAAGTCAATGGCAGCAGAGGCGGAGCCGCCTGTGGCCAGCATGGGGTCCAGTATGATGACGTCGCGCTCGGCGATGTCGCTGGGCATCTTGCAGTAGTACTTCACGGGCTCCAGGGTGTCGGGGTCACGGAACAGACCGATGTGGCCCACCTTTGCGCCGGGGATCAGGGTGAGGATGCCGTCCACCATGCCCAGACCGGCACGGAGGATGGGGACAATGGCCAGCTTCTTACCGGCGATCTTCTTCACGGTGGCCTTGGCCACGGGAGTCTGGATCTCTACATCTTCCAGAGGCAGGTCACGGGTAGCCTCATAGCACATGAGGGTGGCGATCTCGCCCACCACCTGGCGGAACTCGGTGACGCTGGTGTTTTCGTCACGCAGGATGGTGAGCTTGTGCTGCAGCAGGGGGTGGTCCAGAATGTGTACCATTTCCTTGTTCATAGTTTTCCTCCTTGGTGGGTCAGGGGTTCTTGTTCTCTCGTTCCAGACGCTCCCGCTCTGCCTGGGACAGGCGGTGATAGACGGGGGCCAGTTCGTTTGCGGTGACAGTTTCTCCCTTGCGGGCCTTTTCCAGGGCCAGACGGGCCACACCCCAGGCGCTCTGCATCCGCAGGTTGGGGGGAGCCAGTTTAGCGGGGATCCCGGCGGCGGTGAGGGCATCGTAGCAGAGCTGCGCGCCGTCACCCACCACGATCTGGGTGGTCTCGGTGCCCTGCAGTTCGGCGATCAGGTCCTCCAGGGAGATGGCTCGGTCAGGGGTGAGGCGGTGGGGCTGCTGACCGTCCACCCGGAAGCGGGCGTTGTACACCTGCTTGCGGCGGGCATCCATGGCGGCGCAGATTTCTCCCTCGAATCCGGCCAGGTTCCAGGCCATGGACTCCAGGGTGGAGCATCCGGCGCAGGGGAGTTCCCCGCCCCAGGCCAGGCCCTTGGCGGCAGCCACGCCGATGCGCAGGCCGGTGAAGGAGCCGGGGCCTTCCGCCACGGCGATCAGGTCGATGTCGGCCATGGTCAGGCCGCAGTTTTTCAGCAGGTCCTCCGCCAGGGGCAGAAGGGTCTGGCTGTGGGTCAGACCGGTGTTTTGGAAGGCCTGGGCAATCAGGGCTTCGTCCTCGCACAGGGCCACGGAGGCGGCCACGGCGGAGGATTCCAGGGCTAAAATTTTCATTCGTCCATCCCCCTTACGGTAATGATGCGCTGGTCGTCTCTCTCGCCCCGACGGATGTCGATGTAGATGGTGTCGGGCTCCAGAGCGTCCAGAATGTTCTCGCTCCACTCCACGGCGCAGATGCCGCCCCGGGCCAGGAAGTCCTCCCAGCCGATGTCGAAGAGCTCTTCGGAGGAGTGCAGACGGTACATATCAAAATGGAAGAGGGGAAGACGGCCCCCCTCATACTCGTTGACGATGGTGAAGGTGGGGCTGGTGACCCGTGCCGGGATACCCAGGCCCCGGGCCATGCCCCGGACAAAGGCGGTTTTGCCTGCCCCCAGGTCGCCGGAAAAGGCGATGACCGTGCCGGGAGCCATCTTCTGGACCAGTTCCTGGCCCAGGGCCTCGGTCTCCTGGGCGCTGTTGGTGTAACGTTCCATGGGTTCCATTCCTTTCCATGGGGCAAGGCCCCGTAGACATAGTTTAAAATATTTTACCACAAATCTGCCCGGGATGCACCCCCTCCCGACAAAAATTATGCTGGGCAGGGGATATCCTAAGAGAAGAATTCTTCGGAAAGGGGAGAGGAACCATGGTAAGAAAGGGAAACTGGCTGGTGATCATGTGTCTGGGGGCAGCCCTGTACGGTCTGGCCCTCATCTGGTCGGCCACACGATATGACCCGGACCTCCACAGTCTGCCCGGGAAACAACTCATTGCTCTTGGGGCGGGGGTGGTGCTCTGTCTGCTTCTGCGAGCCCTTCCCGTCCGAGGGCTGGTGGAGCGGGGCTGGTGGCTTCTGGCAGCCGGGAATGTGGGTCTGCTTCTGCTGCTCATCCCCTTCGGCAACGACGACGGCACCGGGAACAAAAGCTGGCTGGCCCTGCCGGGCGGGGTCTTCAACCTTCAGCCAGGGGAGTTTGTCAAGGTGGGGTTCCTCCTCCTCCTGGCTCTCCAGCTGACCCGACGGGAGAAAAAAGGGCTGAACCGTTCCACATCCATCCTCCTGCTGGCCGCCCATGGGCTGGGGCTGTGCGGGCTGGTGTGGGCGGTCTCCGGGGACCTGGGCATGGTGACAGTCTACCTGGGCATCTATTTCGTCATGCTCTGGGGTGCTGGGGTCCACCCCCTGTGGATCCTGGGGGAACTGGCCGCCGGGGTGGGGGCGGTGGCCTTCCTGTGGCCCCGTCTGCCGGAGTATGTGCGGATGCGGTTTCTGGTGGTCTGGGATCACGACCTGGACCCTCTGGGGAAGGGCTTCCAGCAGGAGCGGAGCCTTCTGGCCGTGGGCTCGGGGCAGGTCACCGGCCAGGGTTACCTCCAGGGGACCCAGACCCAGAGCGAAGCGGCATCCTCTCTACCGGCCCGGCACACCGACTTCATTTTCTCGGTAGCGGGGGAGGAACTGGGGCTGGTAGGCTGCCTGACCATCCTGGTCCTGCTCTTTGCCATTGGGGCGGGGTGTCTGGTCCTGGGGCAAAAAGGGGACAGGCTCCTGGCTCTGACCGCCCAGGGGGTGGCCGGGATGCTGGGGATCCAAACCATATTAAATGTAGGCATGTGCCTCTATGTGGCCCCGGTCATCGGGGTGACCCTGCCCTTTTTCAGCTACGGCGGGTCTTCCATGCTGGCTTCCTTTGGAGCGGTGGGTGTCCTGCTTTCTTTGGCCAAGGAGAGGAAAAAACTGACCGGATAGGCCGGAGCCTTCGGGGACAAACTGGGGACAACCAAACAAAGGAGGTCATTCCATGTCTCGTATCTTCCGGCAGGGCGGGACCATTCTGGTCCTGGCCGCCCTGCTTCTTTCCTTGTCCCTGCCTGCCCGCGCCCTCTTCGACCTGGACGACCAGGCCTCTGGGAATAGCCCCCTGCCCATTGCCGAAAACATCTCCATCACCACCTACAAAAACGTGGCGGTGGAGGGGGCCTTCGCCGCCGTAGACCCGGATGGGGAGGGGGTCACCTTCCGCATCACCAAGAACCCGGCCCGTGGGGCAGTGACCCAGGTCGAGGAAGGTTCTGCTGTCTTCACCTACACCCCCTACGAGGACAAGCTGGGGAAGGACTCCTTCACCTATGTGGCCGAGGATGCCAGTGGCAACGTTTCCCAGCCTGCCCTTGTGTCCATCAAAATCACACGCCCTGACACCAAAGTGACCTACTCCGACATGAGCGGCCATCCCGCCCACAAGGCGGCCATCGCCTTGGCGGAACAAGAGGTCTTCGTGGGGGAACGGATGGGGGAGACCTGGTTCTTCCGGCCCGAAGCCCAGGTGACCCGGGAGGAGTTTCTAGCCATGGCCATGGAGGTCACCGGGATGGAGACCCTACCCCAGGCCAAGCTTACCGGATTCTCCGACGATGACAGCATTTCCGTCTGGGCCAAGCCCTATGTGGCCTCCGCCCTCCGGTCTGGGATGATTCAGGGGAATACCACCCAGGAGGGGGCGGTCTTTGCCCCTGACCGGGCCATCACCCAGACCGAAGCCGCCGTTCTGCTGGATCGTCTGCTGCGGGTGGCCGATGTGGCGGACACCGGCAAGCTCACCGGGGAAGCAGCTCCCGTCTGGGCCTACCAGTCGGTGGTGAACCTGGAGGCGGTGGGGGTCCTGGAGGGCTCCGCCGACCTCGCCGGAGATCTGACCCGGGCCCAGGCGGCAGAACTCCTCCTGTCGGCCATGGAGGTCCTGGATTTCCGGGACAAAGTCTGGTAAAAGAAAACCGTCATCGGACTTCCGATGACGGTTTTTGCTTGGATTTAGTTGGGTTTGCGGTTTGCAGGGGGCTTTTTCGTCTTCCAGATCACGGCGCCAGCACCCACGGCGGCCACAGCGGCCACGCCCAGGGCGATGGGCAGGACGGGAACATCGGAAGAGGTGTCCACCACAGTGATCTCGGCGGCGGGGGGCTCATACAGGAGCATGAACAGCCGGTAGAGCATCCTGGCGGCATCCCCGCGGGAGATGGGATCCTGGGGACCCAGAACACCGGTGCCCTCAATGAGGCTTTCCCGGACGGCCAGGGCGGTGGTTTCCAGGGCCCAGTCGGAAATTTCGTCGGCATCCACAAACTTCAGGTAGTCGACCGGGTTTTCGGGGTAGGTGTAGCCCTTCTTGTCAGCCAGGGTGCGGCTGCACAGGGCGATGACCTGCTCCACCAGCACATCGTTTTCACCCCGGAAGGTGCCGTCCTGGAAGCCCTCAATGATGGCGTCCTGCTCGCCGGAGGCCACGTAGGGGTAGTACTCGCTGTCGGCAGGCACGTCGGAGAAGGAGGTGGTCAGGCTGCGGTCCAGGGCGAAGAACATCTTCACCAGGGCCTGGGCGAAGGCGTAGCGGTTCAGGGTGCCGTCGGGGTCAAAGCTGCCGTCGGTCAGGTCGAAGTAGCCCCGGGAGACCATGAAGCGGATGGCCTCGGCGGTCTCTTCGTCGCAGTCGGCCAGGTCGTTGATGTCCACCTGGTTCTCCATGACTTCATAGGTGCCGGAGTAGGGGGTCATGAATTCGATGGCCCCGTTGATGCTGTCATACTGGCCGCCCCAGTTGTCGCTGCCGCCCTCGTAGGAGGCCAGCACGGTGGCGTTGGGGCTTTCAGCGGGGAGGGTGAAGGTGAGGGCCTCTTCGGTCTTGGGGATCACCTGATCCTGGTCGTCCAGCAGGGTGATGGTGTAGGCCCCGTCCTCGGTTCGCTGGAGGAGGACGGTGAGCTTGCCGTGGGTCTGGCACAGGGCGGTGAGGGCCTCGGCGGAGATGGTGACCGAGTGCTGGCCGTCACCCAGAATCACCTGAACGGCCTGGGCGTCAGCCATGGCCTCCAGCATGGAGGGCTCGAAGGTCACCTGGACGGGCTGACCCTCGGTGAGGTTGGTGCACACCACCCGGAGGACGATGGTCAGGCTCTTGTTCAGTTCCACGCCGTCCAGGGCTTTGTCCAGGGCGGCCTTTTCCCTCTCGGCCTGGGTCAGGCTCTCCTGGATGGTCTTGTCGGTGAGGACGGCGGCGTTCTTGCGGCACTTCACGTCGGTGACGCTGGCCTCGGAGACGGCGGTCTCCACGTAGGCGGCGATCTCGCCCTTGGCGGCGTCGTTGACGGCGGTGCCGTCGATGTTGTTCAGGGCGTCAGTCAGGTAGGCGGACTTGTCGCTGCCGGCGTCGCTGTAGTCCAGGGTGATGTTGGACTGGGTTTGGTCTTCCTGGACCTGGGCCTGGAGGTCGCTTTCAGGGGCGGCATCTTCCGTGGCGGAGACCAGGCGGAAGCCGGCCTTGCCGTCGGTAAGGGTCTGCTTTACGGTGGCGCAGCCGGAGACCTCGCCGTCCACGTAGAGGACGATGTAGAGGAGGTCGTCGGACAGACGGTAGACCTCGCCGATCTCGCCCTTCAGTTCCTTGGCCAGGAGCTTGGCGATCTGGTCCATCTGGTCGGCGGAGAGGACGGTGGTCACATCGTTATAAGAGTAGACGGGACGGCCCACAGCGCTGGCGTAGGAGCGGAGGGCGGAGATAGCATTGGTGGAATCAGTAGTATCGATGTTAATATGATATTCAATATCACTACAGTGAACCAATTCTTTTGTTTCCTTAAATCCCGTAATATTGTCATGAGAAGCGTTCGAAACACTATGTGTTACCTTTTTCCCATTGTCGAAAATAAGGACCCAGGACCAAGATTTTCCGTCAATAATATCATACGATTCGCCTATCCAACCATCGGATATTAAAGCATCTCGATCTGTAACATCATAGGAGACCCCGGGCGGAACCTCACCGTACGCACTGTAGCTGCCATCGGCTTCTTCGTATCCACTGATGTCATAGACGTCAATGGTCCGTTTCAATTCGATTTGACCGTTAGAAATTGTATAATATTTACCTGTACGCAGGTGTCCTGCATCGTGGAAAAAATCTATGGAGCGATATGCTGCCGTGCCATTCATGAAACCAAAGCCATTGGTATAGTCAGGCTCTTTGATTTTAACTTCTTGAGCGGTTCCGTTCCGGTATTCCCAGAAAGTGATTTCATCGGGATATCCATATTTTTCGTTAATACATTCATCGTTTGAGTGAATTCCAGAACGCTTGTCCAAATAAGTGGTAATCAAAATAGGCATACCGTCGCCTGCAGGATCGGCTAAGGCAACGTAGAGAGGATATTTGTAGTCGTTCCATCCTGCATCATAGTTTTTCGAATATTTAGCCTGTTCCATACCTGCAATGGCATCCGCATAGGCATTTGCCATATCCTTATCCATCTTACAGATGGAACGGTCGCCCAGGTAGGGAATCTTGGCCAGGACTTCTTCAGCGCTCACCTTGGGCTGGGGCAGGCGAACCCCCAGGGCTTCCATGTTGGCCGC
>JAFYPT010000161.1 GCA_017547425.1 Ruminiclostridium sp. | reverse complement strand
ATCTCCGCACACCTGGGCCACCTTCTGGAAGTCCGGCTTGGGCAGGGAGAACCGCAGGGTCTCCTTCTGGATGATCTCCGTGATGCCGCAGGTCTTGGCCTGGGCCCGGAGAAGGGCGATGGTGATGAGGTTGGTGACCCCCTTGGGCGGGTCACCGTACCGGTCGATGAGTTCGTCGGTGATGTCGTCGGCCTCCTCCCGGTCCCGGATCCGGGCGATACGGCGGTAGAGGTCCATCCGCTGTTCCGGAGCGGGGATGTACCGGTCGGGGATGGCGGCAGGGACGGAGAGGTCGGCCAGACACTCGGCGGCCTTGGTCACCGGCTTGCCCTGCTCCTCCAGCACGGCCTCTTCCAACAGCCGCAGGTACAGGTCGTAGCCCACGCTCATGAGGAAGCCCGACTGCTCGGGGCCCAACAGGTTGCCGGCACCCCGGATCTCCAGGTCACGCATGGCGATCTTGAAGCCCGAGCCGAAGGCGGCGTACTCCCGGATGGCGGAAAGCCGCTTGGACTGGTCCTCGGTGAGGACCTTGCTCCGGCGGTAGGTCATGTAGGCAAAGGCCCGACGGGTGGAGCGGCCCACCCGGCCTCTGAGCTGGTGGAGCTGGGACAGGCCCAGTTTTTCCGCATCCTCAATGATGAGGGTGTTGGCGTTGGGCAGGTCGATGCCCGTTTCGATGATGGTGGTGCACACCAGAATGTCGATCTCGCCCTCGGTCATACGGCTCATGATGTCTCCCAGCTGTTCCTGGTCCATCTTGCCGTGGGCGGTGGCGATACGGACTTCCTCTCCCAGCAGGGAGCGGATCTTGGCGGCGGTCTTGTCGATGGTGTCCGTCCGGTTGTGGAGGTAGTAGACCTGACCGCCCCGGTCCACCTCTCGGCGGATGGCATCGGCCAGGACCCCCCAGTCGTGTTCCAGCACATAGGTCTGGACAGGCTGGCGGTTGGTGGGGGGCTGTTCCAAGGTGGACATGTCCCGCAGGCCGGACAGGGCCATGTTCAACGTCCGGGGGATGGGGGTGGCCGATAGGGTGAGAACGTCCACCTGCTTGGCCAGCTCCTTGAGCTTTTCCTTGTGGCCCACGCCGAAGCGCTGCTCCTCGTCCACCACCAGAAGGCCCAGGTCCTTGAACCGGATGTCCTTGCCCAGGAGTTTGTGGGTGCCGATGAGCAGGTCCACCTTGCCCTGGGCGGTCTGGCTTAAAATCTCCCGGGACTGGCCCGCTGTGCGGAACCGGGAGATCATCTGAATTTCGATGGGGAAGTGGGAGAACCGCTTCAGGGCGGTCATATAGTGCTGCTGGGCCAGAACGGTGGTGGGCACCAGCATGGCAGCCTGTTTGCCCTCCAAAATGCACTTCATAATGGCCCGGAAGGCCACCTCGGTCTTGCCATAGCCCACGTCGCCGCAGAGGAGGCGGTCCATGGGGATGTTCCGCTCCATGTCGGCCTTGATCTCAGCCACGCAGCGGACCTGGTCGTCGGTCTCCGGGTAGGGGAAGAGGGCTTCAAAGTCCTGCTGCCAGGGGGTGTCCGGCTGGAAGGCATAGCCGGCCAGCCGCTGCCGCTGGGCATAGAGCTGGATGAGGCCCTTGGCCATGTCCTTAGCGGCTTTTTTGGCCTTGGCCTTGGACCGCTCCCACTCCACACCGCCCAGTTTGGACAGACGGCGGCGGTCGGGGTCGTCGCCGCTGCCGATGTACTTGTTCACCAGGTCCAGCTGAAGGGCAGGGACGTAGAGAACGTCCGCCCCGGCGAATTGTAATTTAATGTAGTCCCGGTCGGACCCGTCCACGCTCATCTTCACCATGGACACGAACCGGCCAATGCCGTGGTGCTCGTGGACCACCAGGTCGCCGGGACTTAGGTCGGTGAAGGACTCCAGCCGCTGGCGGTTGGAGGAGACCTTTTTGGCCTTGGACTTTCTGGGGGGCAGGGCAGAGCCCTCGGCCAGGACGGCCACCTTGCCGTCAGGGTAGTCGAAGCCGGCGGAGAGACCACCCACGGCGATGGTGATGCGGCCGGGCTCCGGCAGGTCGTGGAGGTTCTCGTCCAGGGCGGCGTAGACCTTTTTCTCCCGGAGCATGGCCTGGAGGGATTCCCCCTTCCGGCGGCTGGAGGTGAGCAGGATGACCGAGAAGTCCTCCCGCTGGTAGTTCTGCAGGTCCTCTGTGACGGTGTCCAGACTCATGCCGTAGCCCGACAGCTGCCGGGCGGTGAGGGACAGGAGAAAGGCCGGAGGAACCGGCAGCCCGCCCGTGGTGAAGGAGTCAAAGTAGAAAAGGGTCCTGGGGGAGAGGTCCCCGCAGAGGTCCTCAAAGGTTTTGGCAAAGGTGGGGTGCTTCCCGGTGAGGATGCCCTGTTCCAGCAGGGAGGTCACATCCTCGTTCAGCTGCCAGGTGTAGTTCCTGGCCCGTTCAGCCACCCGGGGGGTGTCGCAGAGGATTACCAGGGCGTTCTGGGGCAGGTAGTCTGCCGCCGTGGCCAGGGTGTCGTAGAGGGTGGGCAGTTCCAGGTCGGCGGGCTCGGAGGATGCGCCGATGACTTCCCCGGCAGGGAGGATGGCGCAGCTGTCCCGCTGGGCGGTCCGCCGCTGGGTTACCGGGTCGAACAGGCCCATGGAGTCGATCTCATCCCCCCAGAACTCCATACGGATGGGCAGGTCCAGACCAGGGGAGAAGAGGTCCAGGATGCCTCCTCGCAGGGCGAACTGGCCGGTGCCTTCCACCTGGTCGCAACGGGTGTACCCGGCGGACACCAGGAAGTCGGTGAGGGCATCCAGGTCGCAGATCTCTCCCACCGCCAGGGTCCTGCAGGCCGAGCGGAACCGGGCAGGGGGGATGGTCCGCTGGAGCATGCCCTCCACGGTGGCCGTCAGGACGGGGCAGTCACCCCGGTCCAGGGCAGCCAAAAGCTCCAGCCGCTGGTGCTCCCACTGGTGGGAGGCAGCGCCCGGATGGAATTGAAAGTCCCGGCTGGGAAGGAGGGGGATCTCTTTGCCCAGGAAGACCCCCAGGTCGTCGGCTATCCGGCGGGCTTCTCCGTCGTCGGCGCAGACCACCACCAGAGGCCGTCCGGTGGTCTTGTGGAGGGAGGCCGCCAGATGGGCCCGGTGGACGGAAGCCAGACCGGACAGGGCCAGGGGGGATTTGTTTTGGTCAAGAGCCTCCAGGAGCCCTTCGTAGTCGGGCAGCCGGGAGAGCAGATGGGTGAGGTTGGAAAGCATGAAAACCTCCTGGGATCGTGCTGGCCTCCCCTATCAAGGGGAGCATGATTCTTCGGTTGGAAAAGGCTTGCCTTTTCCAACACGGCGTTAGCCGTTGTGCTTGGACATGGCCTGGTCCACGCCGGACTTCAGAAGGGTCTCCACGGCGTCGGCGGCCCGCTTGATGGCCTCTTCCATGTTCTTCTTGTCCTGGCCGGTGAACTTGCCCAGGACCCAGTCGGCCATGTCGCTGTCGGGGTGGGGCTTGCCGCCCACGCCTACCTTGAT
>JAFYPT010000160.1 GCA_017547425.1 Ruminiclostridium sp. | reverse complement strand
GTCCATGGAGATGACCCTGGACGGGGAAACCATCTGGACCATAGACGGCGAGGCCGCTCTGGATGGCCCGGAGAACAGCACGCACATCACCATGGTCCAGGGGGACTTTGTGGAAGAGGAAGTCAGCGTCACCGTGGACGGTCAGTATATCTGGTTTGACGACGACGACACTTACCGTGTCGCTCCCACCAGCGACTACGAGGGCCCCTACAATCTGCTGCGGTTCGACCTCAACGACGAGTACAACAACCGAGCCCTCACCTTCTTTGAGGTGGCCTGCGACACGGTGGTGGGCGAACTGAAGAACAACTTCGTCCAGGTAGGCACCGAGAACGGCGTGGACCTCTATCAGGTGGACATCGCCCAGGCCCAGGTCCCCTCTCTGGTGAATGCCGGCCTGTCCCTCTTCGCCTACGCGATGACCGAGGAAAGCGGCGGCAGCTGGCAGACCGTCTACGAGGATATCGAGGCCACCCGCTTCCACTACTATGAGACCCAGACCGGCAAGACCCTCCCCCAGGAGTTCAAGGACACCTACACCGCCGGTTGGACCGAGGAGTGGTACATGGAAAACGAGAACCTGGTCAACGAGTTTGAAAGCGCCCTCTACGGTGAGGATTACTACTGGTCCGATGTCTATGATCAGGTCCTGGATGAAAACGGCGGCGGCGTGGTCTATGTCTATGCCGACGGCTCCTATGACTACTTCCCCACCCAGGCAGACTTCGTGGAGGCCCATCCCGAGGAGAGTCTGGACAACTTCGAGGCCTACATTGGCAGCGACCTGGCCCTGGAAAACATCCACTGCACCTTCGGCGTGGACAGCGACGGCAGACTGACCCAGAATGCCATTTCCGTCACCTTTGTCACCACCGGCCTGGACGGCCAGACCCACGAGCTGGTCATTTCCGGTGAGGTCACCCTCTCTGACTACGGCACCACCACCGTGGTCATGCCCGATGTGGGCGACAGAACCGAAGTCTATCTCGACTAAGCCTCTGCATCCACTTTGGCCCAGTGCATCCGCACTGGGCCTATTCCCCAGAAAGGAGCAACCAATGGAACCTGTACTGCACCTGGACCATGTGTCCAAGGTTTATTCCAACGGCCGAGGGGCCAAGAACATCACCTTCACCGTAAACCGTGGAGAGGTGGTGGGCCTCCTGGGCCCCAACGGGTCCGGTAAGACCACCATCATGAAGGCGGTCACCGGTCTCTGCCAGCCCACCTCCGGGAAAATTACCGTCTTCGGCGCCGACGCCGTGGACCAGCGGGAGGAGGCGTTGGCCAAGGTGGGCACCCTCATCGAGCAGCCCGCCCTCTACGAAAACCTCACCGCCTGGGACCATCTGGTGATGGCCGGGCGGTACTACCCCAACGTGGACACCGCCCGGATGGAAAAGGTCCTGGAGATCGTGGGCCTGTCCCCCTACAAAAAGGAACGCTGCGGCAAGTTCTCCTTGGGTATGAAGCAGCGGATGGGCCTGGCCCTGGCCCTGCTGTCCGAGCCGGAACTGATGATTCTGGACGAGCCCACCAACGGCCTGGATATTGAGGCCACCGTGGAGATCCGGGAGATCATCATCCGCCTGGCCAAGGAAAAGGGGGTCACCTTCCTGGTGGCCAGCCATCTGGCCAGCGAGATCGAAAAGATGTGCACCAAGGTCATGATCCTTTACGAAGGAGAGATGCTCTCCTGCGACAGCAAAGAGGAAGCCCTGCGCCTGAACCCCTCAATGGAAGACTACTTCCTGGCCAAGGTTCGGGACAAAAAGGGCTCTGTGGTCCTGTGAGGTGAACGCCATGAATACATTCCTTGCCAATCTGCAAAATGAGCTGTTCAAGCTCCGCAAGCGAAAGAAATATCTGGTCTTTCTCATCCTGGGTGGTCTGCTCTGTGTGGGCAGCGGCCTGCGGGTCCTGGTGGCCAACTTCCTAACCGGGGAACTGGGGACCTCTGCCATGTCCCGGACCGTCCTGCTGGGGAACCTGATGAATTCCAACCTGACCTTTGTTCTGCTGATTTTCCTGCCCCTTATGGCCATGATGGCCGCCTGCGACCTCTTCGTGGGGGAGCAGTCCGACCACACCATCCGATTCTCCCTCATGCGCCCGGTGAGCAAGGGGAAGATCTTCTTCTCCAAGGCCGGGGCGGTGTTTCTCCTCTGCGCCTTTGACCTGGCGGTGATGTACGCCGTCACCACCCTGACCCAGCTGGTGCTGGGGGGCGGTACCCGGGGTGTGGTCAGCAGCTTCTTTGCCTGCCTGTTGGACCTGATCCCCCTGGCTGTTCTGATCCTCTTCTTCTGCCTGGTCAACCAGGTGGTGAAGGGGGCCAGTCTGGCCGTTCTGCTGTGCGTGGTCCTGTACATTGGTTTCATGGCCCTGGGCACCTACCTGCCCGCTTTCGGCGGTCTGCTCTTCACCGGATACCTCCGGTGGCATAACCTGTGGATCGGGGTCACCCTGCCCTTTGGGTCTCTCCTGTCCCGCATCGGCCTGCTGACGGGGTATGGTTTGGTGTTTGGATGCGTGGGGTATCTGCTTTTCGATAAGAAAGAAGCCTAAGTTTGAGGGATACCCCTCATCCGTCACGGCTTCGCAGACTGATGAGGGGGCCGTCTCGAAGGAGGTCACGCCTATGCCCAAAAAGAAAACCCTGAAAGGTCGGTTTCTCCAAACCGGCCTTTTGATGCTGTTCCTCTCCCTGGTCATAGCCCTGGTTCTGGTGGCCGTCATGCTGGGGGCCTTCGCCCTGCAAGTGCCGGGGGGAGAGAGTTTTGTTCTGGCTATGGTGACTCTATTGAAAGGCGAGTTCTTTGAGTCGAAGGGCATCCTGCCCTACTTTGTCATGGGGTGCGTTTTGCTGAGCCTGTCTGTGGCCGGGGTGTGCCTGTGGCTCACCTCCCGGTACACCGGCCACATCACCGACACCCTGGACACCCTGCGTCAGGCGGCGGACAATCTCCGGGAGGGGGAACTGGACTTCGAGGTCCTCTCCTGTGAGGAGCAGGAGCTGGATGAACTGAGCCAGTCCCTGGAAGGGGTCCGACAGCGGCTGAAGGCGGCTGCTGCGGCAGAGGCTGCCGCTCAAGAGGAGCGGGGCCTGCTGATGGCCAATCTGTCCCACGACATGCGCACCCCCATCACCGCCATCAAGGGCTATGTGGAGGGCATTCAGGACGGCATCGCCAACACCCCGGAGAAGCAGGCCCACTACCTGGACATCGTCTACAGCAAGTCCCTGGTCCTGGAAAAACTGGTGCGGAACATGAGCGACTTTTCCGAGTAC
>JAFYPT010000159.1 GCA_017547425.1 Ruminiclostridium sp. | reverse complement strand
CGGAACAGGACCACGTCGCCGTCCTGCATGACATACTCCTTACCTTCGGAGCGGACCAGACCCTTCTCCTTGGCGGCGGTCATGGAACCACCGCAGGCGGCCAGATCCTCGAAGCCCACCACCTCGGCACGGATAAAGCCACGCTCGAAGTCGGTGTGGATCTTACCGGCAGCCTTGGGGGCCTTGGTGCCACGGGTGATGGTCCAGGCGCGGCACTCGTCCTCACCGGCGGTCAGGTAGGAGATCAGACCCAGCAGGGTGTAGCTGGCCTTGATGAGGCGGTCCAGGCCGGACTCCTCCACGCCCAGGTCCTCCAGGAAGATCTCACGGTCTTCGGGGTCCATCAGGGCGATGTCGGCTTCCACGTTGGCGCAGATGGGCACCACCTGGGCGTTCTCACCCTCGGCGGCCTTCAGGACAGCCTGGTAGTAGGGGTTGTCGTCGTGGGACTTGAAGCCTTCCTCGTCCATGTTGGCAGCGAAGATGATGGGCTTCAGGGTCAGCAGGTCGGAGGTCTGGAGGATCTCCATGTCCTCAGGGTCGCAGGGATAGCTGCGGGCGGACTTGCCGTCGCCCAGCCAGGCCAGCAGGCCCTTGAAGACTTCGGCAGAGTGGAGGAACTTCTTGTCGCCCTTAGCGGCCTTGGTGTCCTTGTCGATGCGGCGCTCCACCATCTCCATGTCGGCCATGATCAGCTCGATGTCGATGATCTCGATGTCACGAGCGGGGTCGCAGGAGCCCTCCACGTGAATGATGTTGGCATCGTCGAAGCAGCGGACCACGTGGACGATGGCGTCGGTCTCACGGATGTTGGCCAGGAACTTGTTGCCCAGGCCCTCGCCCTTGGAAGCGCCCTTCACCAGACCGGCGATGTCCACGAACTCAATGACCGCGGGGGTCTTCTTCTTGGGGTTGTAGATCTCAGCCAGCTTATCCAGACGGGCGTCGGGCACGGTGACCATACCCACGTTGGGGTCGATGGTGCAGAAGGGGTAGTTGGCAGACTCGGCGCCTGCGTTGGTGATGGCGTTGAAGAGGGTGCTCTTGCCCACGTTGGGCAGACCCACGATACCTAATTTCATAGCGGTTCTCCTTTATCCTCCAGGGTGCGGATGGCACCCATTTTATATACGGGTTTCCGGGACCTAAAAATGGCCCTAGTGTAACAGAATAATTCTAGCACAGCACGAAAGGTTTCTCAACAGAAAAATGCCACAAGAAGGGCAGAAAAAATGCTCCGGCGAACCAGAGCATTTTTATCAAATGTGTATGTCAGGCGAAACCCGGGATGGGCTCCCCCGCCGACAGGGGTTCCGGTTCAGGTTCCTCCTCTTCTGCCGGGGTGGCCTGGGCCAGAACCGATTCCAGCAAGGCCACATACTGGGTGAACTGCTCCCGTCCGTAGGGCAGGAGGGTGTAGGTGGTGTTGGGCCGACGGCCCACGAATTCCTTTTTGCTCTGGATGAAGCCGTCCTCTTCCAGGACTTCCAGCTGTTTGCCCAGGTTTCCGGGGGTGGCCCCGGTCAGGTCCTGGAGGGCACGGAAGTTCTGGGGCCCGGTCAGCAGGGCGGCGATGACTGACAGCCGAAGGCGGGATTGGAAAGCGGCAGGAATTTGATTCAGTTCCATATTATACTCCTTTCTTCCCCAGTCTCCAGGCGGTCAGCAGCAGACCGATGGGAGCCAGGAAGCCCACAAACTGAGATAGGACCATGCTCACCAGCAACAGGCCGATCTCCAATGTAACCATTCCCTGGGACAGGGAGTACATAGAGATGACAACCAGTGCCACACCCCATGCCAGGCTCAGCCAGCCCCACAGAGAGAGGACTTTATCCTCCAACTGGTTCCCCGTGAGGATCAGGGGCAGGGCAGGGAATAGTATGGGCAGGGTGTACTGCAGTACCCCTGCAGTCTGCCAAAAGTAGAACAGACTCTCGGAAAGCATCTGCATCTCATTGGTCGCAGCACCCCGGGCCACCTCCAGGGTGATGACAAAAACCAGATACAGGAGCAGGAAGACCTGCCAGGTGGTGAGACTCCGTCGGGCAGTCCCGGTCAGGACCCGTGCAGATTTCTCCCGCTGCCACAGGACGCACTGGACAAGCAGGAAGGCCCAGATGACCCACTTGCCGTAGTTGTACACCACCATGGTAAAAGCCCCGAAGGTATCAAAGCCAAGGACCGAAACATTGGGCCACAGATACCCCAGCACGTCGGGCAAGGTGATGGAGGCCATGATAATGCCATAGGCCAGCCACACCAGGCCTGTGCACAGGAAGTAGGGAGCCAAAGGCCGAAGGGCAGCGGGGCCGTCCATCACAGAGCGGATGTGCTGCAGGTCATCCATGGCATTGGTCAGTGCGGATTTGTTGTGGTTCACATCGAACACCCCTTTCTAGATTATTCTATAATTTAGAATATATGAATTGATTTCATTTGTCAACCCGTTTCCCGCAATCTCCATGCAAATCATCCTCCATTTTCACACTTTAAAACGAAAGATATCCTGCAATTTAAACCGGGTGCGCAATGGGCAAAGGGAACGAATTATCCAAAAATGCACCCTGGAATTTGATGCTTTATCTCAAATCGAGTATTTTTCTCACTTTTTCAAACATTTCTGTTGAATTTATGCCCCACTTGCAGTAAAATGCAAGCTGTATCAGAATGACAGCAACAAAGGATCGAGGCGACAGATATCATGCTTAACATCGTTCTCGTAGAACCGGAGATCCCCATGAACACCGGCAACATCGCCCGCACCTGCGCCGCCACCCACAGCCGTCTGCATTTGATCAAGCCCCTGGGCTTTGACATCAGCGACAAGGCCGTGAAGCGGGCCGGTCTGGACTACTGGCACATGGTGGACGTTCAGGTCTATGATAATCTGGAAGATCTGTTTCGCAAACACAACATCACCGATCTGTGGTTGGCCACCACTAAGGCCCCCCAGGACTACAGCAAGGCAGCCTTCACCCAGGACTCCTGGCTTTTCTTCGGAAAAGAGACGGCCGGCCTGCCCCAGTGGTTCCGCGAGGCCCATGCCGATCGGTGCATCCGCATCCCGATGCGTCCCGACGCCCGCAGCCTGAACCTGGCAAACTCTGTGGCCGTTGTGACCTACGAAGCCCTCCGGCAGCTGGACTTTCCCGGCCTGTCCGGCGAGGGTGAAATGAAGGGCGAGAGTCTCCCCACCGGGGAAAACCAACATTGAAAAAAAGAGAAGGGGCTTTTTTCCTATGAACTACAACAAGAAGAACATTCGTGATATCGACGTCGCCGGCAAGAAGATCCTCATGCGCTGCGACTTTAACGTTCCCTACGACAAGAAGACCGGCGTCATCACCGATGACACCCGCATCGTTGCTACCATCCCCACCATCCGCTACCTGCTGGACCAGAACTGCGCCGTCATCCTGACCTCTCACCTGGGCCGTCCCAAGGGCGAGTGGAAGAAGGAGAACTCCCTGTTCTCCGCCCAGGAGAAGTTGGAGAAGTACCTGGGCATGCCCGTGCCCATGACCACCGACGTTCTGGGCCCCAACACCAGGGAAATGGCGGCCAACCTGCAGCCCGGCCAGGTCATGCTGGTGGAAAACCTGCGCTTCCGCAAGGAAGAAGAAAAGAACGACCCCGAATTTTCCAAGGAGCTGGCTTCCCTGGCCGACATCTTTGTCTTTGATGCCTTCGGCTGCTCCCACCGTGCCCACGCTTCCACCGCTGGCGTGGCAGACTACATGCCCGCCGTGGCAGGTCTGCTGGTGGAAAAGGAGCTGGATATCATGGGCGGTGCCCTGGAGAACCCCAAGCGTCCTCTGGTTTCCATCCTGGGCGGCGCTAAAGTTGCCGACAAGATCGGCGTCATCAACAACCTGCTGAACATCGCTGACACCATCATCATCGGCGGCGGCATGGCCTACACCTTCCAGAAAGCTATGGGCGGCGACATCGGTGAGTCCCTGCTGGACGAGGATCGCCTGAACTACGCCCGCAACATGATCGCCAAGGCAGAGGAAAAGGGCGTGAAGCTCCTGCTGCCCGTGGACAACCGAATCACCCAGGAATTCTCTGCCGACGCCCCCTACCAGGTAGTCGAGGCCGGCAAGATCCCCGAGGGTTGGATGGGTATGGACATCGGCCCCGAGACCGAGAAGCTCTACGCAGAAGCCCTCCAGGGTGCAGGCACCGTCATCTGGAACGGCCCCATGGGCGTGTTCGAGTTTGATGCCTTCGCCCAGGGCACCAACGCCATCGCCAAGGCTATGGCCGCACAGGAGAACGCCATCACCATCGTGGGCGGCGGTGACTCCGCAGCTGCCGTGGAAAAGAGCGGCCTGGCTGACCAGATCACCCACATCTCCACCGGCGGCGGCGCTTCCCTGGAATTCCTGGAAGGTCTGGCCCTGCCCGGCGTGGTCTGCCTGGAAGACAAGTAAACCGGCTGGGGGCAGACAGAGAGCATATGAACAGAAAATATCGTAAGACCATCATTGCAGGCAACTGGAAGATGTTCAAGACCGCTTCCGAGACCAAGGCCTTTGCCGAGGAACTCAAGAGCTCCCTGCCTCGGGCCAAGCGGTGCAGCATCGCCCTGTGCGTGCCTTACATTGATATCCCCGCTGCCACCAAGCTGCTGAAGGACAGCCGCATCGCCGTGGGCGCACAGAATGTCCACTGGGCCAATGAGGGCGCCTTCACCGGTGAGATCTCCGCCGATATGCTGGCCGACCTGGACGTAAAGTACGTCATCGTGGGTCACAGCGAGCGCCGCCAGCTTTTCCTGGAGACTGACCTGGTGGTCAACCGCAAGGTCCACGCCGCTCTGGACGCCGGCCTGAACCCCATCATCTGCGTGGGCGAGGACTGGGACCAGCGGCAGCTGGGTGTCACTCTGGAGCTCATCAGCTATCAGCTGAAGACCGCTCTGGCCAACGTCACCCCTGAGCAAATGCGCCATGTGGTCATCGCCTATGAGCCCGTCTGGGCCATCGGCACCGGCAACACGGCCACCCCCGAACAGGCAGGAGAGGTCTGTTCGGCCATCCGCGGCATCCTGCGCAAGCTCTACGGCGCACGGATCGCCCGGTCCACCACCATCCAGTATGGCGGTTCCATGAACGAAAACAATGCGGAAGCTCTTCTGGCCCAGGAAGATGTGGACGGCGGCCTCATCGGCTCCGCCTCCCTGAAGGTGGAAAGCTTCCTGAAGATCATTCAGATCGCAAATCAAGAATAAAGGCCGGGAGATTTGTCCCGGCCAGGAGGTTCCATGAAAACACCTACCGTTCTGATCATCATGGACGGCTTTGCCCTGGGAGAGGATTTCTCCGGCAACGCCGTCAAGGCCGCTGCTACCCCGCAGCTGGACTACCTGTTCTCCCAGTACCCCTACTGCTCCCTGGAGGCCTCCGGCCTGAACGTCGGTCTGCCCGACGGCCAGATGGGCAACAGTGAAGTGGGGCACACCAACATCGGCGCCGGCCGCGTGGTCTTCCAGGATCTGCCCAAGATCAGCCTGGCTATCCAGGAGGGCACCTTCTTCCAGAACCCCGCTTACCTGGAAGCCATCCGGGCCTGCAAGGAAAAGGGCACCGCTCTGCACCTGATGGGCCTGCTGTCTGACGGCGGCGTCCACAGCCACATCAACCACCTCTTCGCCCTCATGGACCTGGCAAAGCAGCAGGGCGTGGAACAGCTCTTCATCCATGCCTTCCTGGACGGCCGCGACGTGGCCCCCTCCTCCGGCAAGGGCTTTATGGAAAAGCTGCAGGCCAAGATCCAGGAGATCGGCCTGGGTCAGGTCTCCGTGGTCTCCGGCCGTTACTACGCCATGGACCGCGACAGCCGTTGGGAGCGTCTGCAGAAGGCCTACGACGCCATGGTCTGCGGCGAAGGCCCCTTCAATCCCGATCCTGTTCAGGCCATCCAGGCATCCTACGATGCCGGTGTCACCGACGAGTTCATGGAGCCTGTGGTCTGCTGCCGGGAAGGCGCCATCCAGGCCGGTGACTCTGTCATCTTCATGAACTTCCGCCCCGACCGCGCTCGTGAGATCACCCGCGCTCTCACCGATGCTGACTTCGACAGCCTGGAGCGCAAGAAGGGCTTTGTCCCCGTGCAGTTCGTCTGCACCACCGAGTATGACGCCAGCCTGACCAACGTGTCCATCGCTTTCCCCCACGAGAAGCTGGACAACATCTTTGGCCAGTACCTGAGCCAGCTGGGTCTGACCCAGCTCCGCATCGCCGAGACCGAGAAGTATGCCCACGTGACCTTCTTCTTCAACGGCGGCCAGGAAGCTGTCTTCCCCGGCGAGGACCGCTGCCTGATCCCCTCCCCCAAGGTTGCCACCTACGACCTGCAGCCCGAGATGAGCGCATACGCCGTCACCGAAGAGGCTGTCAGCCGCATCAAGAGCGGCAAGTACGACGTGGTCATCCTGAACTTTGCCAACTGCGACATGGTGGGCCACACCGGCGTGTTCGACGCCGCCGTGAAGGCCGTGGAGACCGTGGACGAATGCGTAGGCAAGGTGGTTTCCGCTGTCACCGAGATGGGCGGCATTGCCCTCATCACCGCTGACCACGGCAACGCCGAGCAGATGATGGACGAGGAAGGCAACCCCTTCACCGCCCACAGCACCAATGTGGTCCCCCTGTGCATCGTGGGCGCTGACGTCCACCTGCGGGACGGCCGCCTGGCAGACATTGCCCCCACCATGCTGGACCTGATGGGCCTGAACAAGCCCGAAGAGATGGACGGCAAGACCCTCATCGTTTGAGTTTCCGGCCGGCTTTGTCCGGAACCGGTATCATTATATAATTAAAGGAGCGAAATTGAACATGAAGCAGATGATTGAAATCGTTGATGTTCTGGGCCGTGAGATCATGGACTCCCGCGGCAACCCCACCGTTGAAGTTGAAGTTTACCTGGACGACGGCGTCGTCGGCCGTGCATGCGTGCCTTCCGGCGCATCCACCGGCATCTACGAGGCTTGCGAGCTGCGTGACGGCGACAAGTCCCGTTACCTGGGCAAGGGCGTTTCCAAGGCTGTTGACAACGTCAACAACGAGATCGCTGAGGCTCTGATCGGCCTGAACGTTCTGGATCAGCCCGCCATCGACAAGCTGCTGATCGAGCTGGACGGCACCCCCAACAAGAGCAAGCTGGGTGCCAACGCTATCCTGGGTGCTTCTCTGGCTTGCGCTCGCGCAGCTGCTGAGAGCCTGGGCATGCCCCTGTACACCTACCTGGGCGGCGTCAACGCAAAGACCCTGCCCGTTCCCATGATGAACATCCTGAACGGCGGCGCACACGCCACCAACAACGTTGACATTCAGGAGTTCATGGTCATGCCCGTGGGCGCACCCTCCTGGAAGGAAGCTCTGCGTATGTGCGCTGAGGTCTTCCACACCCTGAAGACTGTTCTGAAGGAGAACGGCACCCCCGCAGCCGGTGTCGGCGACGAGGGCGGCTATGCTCCCAACCTGAAGAAGGACGAGGACGCTCTGAAGGTCATCGTGCAGGCCATCGAGAAGGCTGGCTACAAGCCCGGCGAGGACTTCATGATCGCCATCGACGCTGCTACCTCCGAGTGGTACAACGAGGAGACCGGCTGCTATGACCTGCCCAAGGCAAAGAAGACCATGACCAAGCAGCAGCTGGTCAACATGTGGAAGAAGTTCGCTGACAACTATCCCATCATCTCCCTGGAAGACGGCATGGGCGAGAACGACTGGGAAGGCTGGTCCATGCTGACCAAGGCCATCGGCGACCGCGTCCAGCTGGTTGGCGACGACCTGTTCGTCACCAACACCCAGCGCCTGAAGGACGGCATTGAGAAGGGTGTTGCTAACTCCATCCTGATCAAGGTCAACCAGATCGGCACCCTGACCGAGACCCTGGACGCTATCCAGATGGCAAACCGTGCAGGCTACACCGCAGTCATCTCCCACCGTTCCGGCGAGACCGAGGACACCACCATCGCTGACCTGTCCGTGGCTCTGAACGCTGGCCAGATCAAGACCGGTGCTCCCAGCCGCACCGACCGCGTGGCTAAGTACAACCAGCTGCTGCGCATCGAGGAAGAGCTGGACGATGTGGCTGTCTACCTGGGCAAGGATGCTTTCTTCAACCTGAAGTAAGTTTCTCCCTCCAACGAAACAAAAGAGGACTGGATTTTCCAGTCCTCTTTCTTTTTCCCGCCACATCGGCCAGCTCTTCCAGCCCGTTACAGACGGGTCGCAGCGGGTGCTGCGTGAATCTCGCAGAGTTCCCACAGGGGGGATTCATTTCCCCCGAGGATGGCAAATCGAGCCACGGGTCCCCATACGGCAGAATTGCCGGATGGGATTCGCTGGACGACGTGGCTGTCTACCTGGGCAAGGACGCTTTCTTCAACCTGAAGTAAGATACACAACCTAACGTATAAAAAAGGAACCGGATCACTCCGGTTCCTTTTTTTGCGCCAATCTATGCTTCCCTCTGACGAGGGAGCCTTTTTATTCCTCCGCAGGCGCCTGCTCCTCCCGCAGTCGGGAGGCGTACTCCACCAGATTGGGGAGCAGATCGACCGCCTGGAAGCTGCAGATGGTCCGGGCCACCTCTTCCGGGGTCTCCCGGCATCCCCCCTGGAACCAAACCAGGGTGGTGTTGTAGACCGCCCCGGCATAGCAGTAGAGCTTATAGCGATCCGGAGAAAAGGCCGGCATATCCCCTGCGGCATCCTCCACAAACTGATTGATGATGTCCAGGTGGACCTTGGAAAAGCCGCCGTGGTAGAGGCGCAGAAGCTCCTCCCGCTTGGTGCTCATGACCTCAAGGATCACAGATACCCACTGGCAGTTATTCTCCGGCTGCCTCCGCCGCATTTCTGCCAGTCCCAGATCCCGCAGGCCGAAGTAGAACCCCTCCACCACCTTTTCCTTGCTGGAAAAGTTTCGGTAGTAGGACTGGCGGGCCACCCCAGCCCGGTTCACGATCTCGATGACCGAGATCTCAGAAAAGGGTTTTTCCCCCATCAGTTCCAGCAGAGCTTCTGTGATCTTCGTCCGCACCCGCTGCCGTGCTGCCTTGCGTTTGTCCATCCTATCCCATCCCTTTGAGACAGAACTTCGGATTCTGCCTCCTTCCAAATGTTGACATTAAATTCTATTTTGATACAATCTGTATCAGGCACAAATTGTACCACATTTCGTTTCCATTGTCAATTCGAAAGGAGGGAGCACAGTGACAGCTTTTTCCAAATCACAGCATACTTTGCTGATCCCCGATCTGTTTCCCGTCCACATGGAGCTGCTGGCCAACGCCATTCGGGCCAGCGGATACAAGGCACAGGTCCTGCGGACCCAGGGTCCTTCCGTTCTGGAAACTGGCTTGAGGTACATCCACAACGACATGTGCTACCCTGCCATCTGCTCCCTGGGTCAGCAGCTCCACGCCGTCATCAGCGGAGATCACGATACAAGATCCATCGCCCTCCTGCAGTTTCAGACCGGCGGCGGATGCCGGGCCTCCAACTACGTGATGGCCCTGAAGAAAGCCCTGCAGAAGCTGGGCATGGAACACATCCCGGTGGTTACCCTGGGCTTTACCACCCTGAGCCGGGACAGCGGGTTCCGGCTGACCCCCATCCTCTGCCTGCGTGCCCTGGCCGCCGTCACCTATGGGGACATGATGATGCTGCTGAAAAACCAAGTCAGACCCTATGAGCTCACCCCCGGGGACACCCAGGCAGTCATGGACCGATGGTACGACTACATGAAGGGCCTGCTCTTCTCCAACTCGGTCCTCCCCTTTCAGCTGCGAAAACACCTGCGACAGATGGCCGAAGACTTTGCCGCCATCCCCACCAAGACCCAGAAGAAGGTCAAGGTGGGTATCGTGGGAGAGGTCTACGCCCAGTATTCCCCCTTCGCCAACAACAACCTGGAGGAATTCCTCCAGGAGCAGGACTGCGAGTATATGCTCCCCGGGGTCCTAGGCTTCCTCCACTACTGTCTGGACGGTCCGGCAGTGGACCGGGCCCTTTATGGGGACAGCCGGATCAAGGCTCTGGTCAGCAAGGTCACCACCGGAGTGATCACCGCCTATGAGGCTGTTCTGAACCACACTCTGAAGGACTTCCCCCAGTTTGTCCGCCCCTCCTCCTTCCGGCATATACGGGCCCAAGGGGAAAAGATCCTGGACCGAGGCGTGAAGATGGGCGAGGGCTGGTACCTGTCGGCCGAGATGAGCGAACTGGTCCGCCACGGATACGAGAACATCCTCTGCGCCCAGCCCTTCGGCTGCCTGCCCAACCACATTGTGGGCCGTGGTGCCTTCCGCCGATTCAAGGAGCTCTACCCTAACGCCAACATCTGCTCCATCGACTACGATGCCAACGCCTCCCGGGTGAACCAGGAAAACCGCATCAAGCTCATGCTGGCCACCGCTCGGGAGAAGGCCGGTCTCCGCCAACAGACCGCCGCCGTGTAACACCGAAAAGGAGTGGATTCCATGCGTCAAATCATCCGATCCCTTCTGTCATTTCTTCGCCGCAAGGTCCGGCCCATTCTGGTCTCCGCCCGTGGCCTTCTGTCCCTGCTTATGGTCCTGATCGTCTCCGCCTCCAACAGGCGGAAGACCTGACCAGACTTCCCCTGGAAAGGAGTTTTCCCCATGTTATCGCAAATCCTGGCCGTTCTGATTTTTCTTGTGATGTTCGCCCTGATCATCTGGGATAAGATCGAACGCCACATCATCACCCTCTCCTGCGGCGCTCTGACCCTGATCCTGGTCTTTGGCCTCTGTATGCAGAGCTGGCAGGCTGTCACGGAAACCCTGAGCCTGCACAGCTTTGTGCAAACCTCCTTCTGGTATTCTCCGGGACTCTCGGCAGAATCCTCCACCGGGATCAGCTGGTCCACCATCCTGTTCATCGCCGGCATGATGCTCATGGTGGAGGGGCTGGCGGAGAGCGGATTCTTCCGGTGGATCTGCATGTCCCTGGCCGCTAAAGTCAGGTACCGCACCACACCCATTTTCCTGATCTTCATGGTCACCTCCGCCCTGCTGTCCATGTTCATCTCCTCCATCACCGTCATCCTCTTCCTGGCTGCCGTTACCATCGAACTGGCCCGAATGCTCCAGTTCGATCCGGTCCCCATGATCCTGGCCGAGGTCTTCTGTGCAAACCTGGGCGGTGCGGCCACCATGTGCGGCGATCCCCCTAACATCATCATCGGCACCGCCCTGGGGTACTCCTTCGGGGACTTTGTCACCAACACCGGCGTAATTGCGCTGGTCTGTCTGGACTTCTCATTGCTTTTCTTCTATCTTGCCTACCGCAAAAAGCTGAGCGGTCTGCCGACTTCTGTCCCCGAAGGAGGTTACCCCAATCCCACAGAGGCCATCACCGACAGGAAACGATTCACGGCAGGCTGCATCATTTTCCTCTGCACCGTGGTCCTCCTTATCACCCACTCCATGACCGGCCTCACCCTAGCGACCATCGGCGTGCTCATCGGCCTGGTCTCTCTCCTCTCTGTGGGAAAGAAGGCCAGACAGGTCCTACGGCAGGTAGACTGGAACACCCTCCTATTTTTTGTGGGCCTGTTCATTGTGGTGGGCGGGCTGGAGCAGACCAAGGTACTGGAACTGCTGGCCCAGTGTATCGGCCATGTCTGCGGCGGCAATGCTCTCATCATAGTCCTCATCATTATCTGGCTCTCCGCTCTGGCCAGCGCCTTCGTGGATAATATCCCCTTTGCTGCCACCATGGTACCGGTCATCAAGAGTCTGTCCTCCCTCCAGGGCACCGACCTGGCCACTCTGGCCTGGGCCCTGGCCATCGGAACGGACATCGGCGGCTCCGCCACCCCCATCGGCGCTTCCGCCAATGTCATGGGCATCTCCATCGCCGCCAAGAACAACCACTTCATCAGCTGGAAACAGTACTGCACGATACTGGTCCCCGCCACCATCCTGGTGCTGCTCATCTCCACCGCCCTCATCCTGCTTCGTTATTTCTAAGGAGGTTCCACCATGTCCAAACAAATCATTGTCGCCATCGGCCGTGAATACGGCAGTGGCGGTCTGGAAATCGCTACCCTCCTGGCTCAATCATTGGGGATCGGCCTATATGACAAGAATCTCCTCAGCCGCTTGGCCGAAAAGTATGACCTGAACCCCAATGAGCTGAGGAAATTTGAGGAACGCCCCAAAAACAAGCTCATTGCCCGCCGAATCCGGGGATTCAGCAACTCCCCCGAGGATCAGGTTGCCAACATGGAGTTCGGCTTCCTGCGGGACCTGGCCAGCCAAGGTAAATCCTTCGTAGTGGTGGGACGCTGCGGCGAAGAAGTCCTGAAGGACTTCCCGTCCATGGTGTCCATCTTCGTCCGTGCCGACCAAGACTTCCGCCAGCAACGGCTGGTCACCACCGGTCGGGCCACAGACCCGGAGGATGCAGAAAAACAGATCCATCACATGGACCGCTCCCGTCGGGCCTACCACGACCTGTACAGCCAGTGCAAGTGGGGCCATACCGAAACCTATGACCTGGTCATCAACAGCGCCCGACTGCGCATACCTGCCACAGCGGATCTGCTGCATTGCTATGTGACCTCCCGAATCAATACCCGTTGACACTCATTCCCCCGGAAACATGTTCCATTCTCTCTTTTGGCTGCGGGCCAGGACAAATTTGTCCTG
>JAFYPT010000004.1 GCA_017547425.1 Ruminiclostridium sp. | reverse complement strand
TGAGCGGCAGCGTCCTGCTCATCCTTCTGGGCCTGTACCACCAGACCCTGGAAGCCCTGGGGACCCTCCTGACCCGATTCCGTTCCAATATCCGCTTCCTCCTGCCCATTGTCCTGGGCATGGGCACAGGTGTCCTTCTCTTCAGCAAGGTCATCGACTTCTGCCTGACCACTTACGAGATGCCCACCCGTTTCTGCTTCCTGGGGCTCATCCTTGGTACCGTCCCTCTCTTTTACAAAGAGGTCCGGAAAGAGGGATTCTCTCCCAAATACTGGCTGGTGACCCTGGGAGCTGTCCTTCTGGGTGCCTGGATGTTCAACGCCCACCCCACCCTCTTCCCCCTGGTCACCGACCCCAACCTGGTCCAGTCCATCTTCCTAGGGGTCGCCGTGGTGGCCACCGCCATCGTCCCCGGCCTGGACCCCGCTGTGGTTCTGTCCACCCTGGGGTACTATGAGTGCTACGTCCGTTCCCTGGCAAATTTTGACATCCACGTACTAGCCCCCATGGTCATTGGGGTGGCCTTTGGCGGCATCGCCATTTCCGCCCTTATGACCGCCCTCTTCCGCCGGTTCTACACCGCCACCTTTTCCGTGGTGTTCGGCCTGTTCCTGTCCATGATTCCCAATATGCTCAACGAGAGCTGTGTACTGGGAAAGAATCCCCAATCCCTTCTGTCCATCCTACTGATTTTCCTGGGCTTTGCCGTCTCCTTCTATCTGGGAGACTTCCACGCCCACAACGCCCGCATCCGGCGCATCCTGTCCCCTTCCACCTCCCGCAAAAAGAAGGAGTAACATCATGTCCCGATTCATTGGTTTCTATGACTACACGGTCATCCTGACCTACGCCAGTCTGCTCTCCGCTGTGAGCGGCATGTACTATGCCGCCCAGGGGAACTTTCTCTACGCCATCCTCTTCCTGCTCCTTTCCGGCCTGTGCGATGCCTTTGACGGTGCCGTGGCCCGGAGCAAAAAGAACCGCACCACCAGCGAGAAGGCCTTCGGCATTCAGATCGACTCCCTGTGCGATGCCATCAGCTTTGGCGTAGCACCGGCGGTCCTGTGCTACTTTATGGGGGTGGACGGCTTCTGGGGCCGCCTGATCCTCTTCCTCTACTGCCTGTGCGCCGTCATCCGGCTGGCTTTCTTCAACGTTCTGGAGGGAGAACGCCAGCAGGTGGAAGAGGGGGCCAACAAGTATTACCGGGGTCTGCCGGTGACCGCCATCTCCATCATCCTGCCCCTGTTCTCTCTGCTGCGGCCCGTCCTGTCGGAGCCTGTCTTCACCTCCCTGCTCCACCTGCTCATGCTGGCGGTGGCCATCCTCTTCGTTCTGGATTTCACCGTGAAGAAGCCCGACTGGAAAAGACTGCTGACTTTCGCCGGCTAAGGAGGTCCCCCATGTCCAACTTCCAAGTCATCAGCGATTACCTGCCCTCCGGCGACCAGCCCCAGGCCATTGACGCACTGGCCCGGGGCGTTGAACTGGGCCTGGACGAGCAGACCCTGCTGGGTGTCACCGGCTCGGGCAAGACCTTCACCATGGCCAAGGTCATCGAGCGGGTCCAGCGGCCCACCCTGGTCCTGGCCCACAACAAGACTTTGGCCGCCCAGCTCTGCGCCGAGTTCCGGGAGTTCTTCCCCAACAACGCCGTAGAATACTTTGTGTCCTACTACGACTACTACCAGCCCGAAGCCTACATCCCCCACACGGATACCTTCATCGAAAAGGACAGCGCCATCAACGACGAGATTGAGCGACTCCGCCACTCGGCTACTTCCGCCCTCTTTGAGCGGCGGGATGTCATCGTGGTGGCTTCCGTCTCCTGTATCTACGGTCTGGGCGACCCCATCGACTATTCCAACATGGTTATTTCCCTGCGGACCGGCATGGAAAAACCCATCGAGGAACTGCTGAACAAGCTCACCGAGATCCGCTACGAGCGCAACGACGTGGCCTTCGACCGCAACCGCTTCCGGGTCCGGGGAGACACCGTGGAGATTTTCCCGGTCTACGCCAAAGACCACGCCATCCGTGTGGAGTTCTTCGGAGACGAAATCGACCGAATCAGCGAGATCAACATCGTTACTGGCACCCCCACCCGGGTGGTGGACCATGTGGCCATCTACCCCGCCTCCCACTACGTGGCCTCCAAGGAAAAGATGGCCGCCGCCATCCAGGAGATCTACCGGGAGATGGAGGAACGGGTGGCCTTCTTCCAGGCCAACGAGCAGCTGCTGGAGGCCCAGCGCATCTCCCAGCGGACCCTCTTCGACATCGAAATGATGCAGGAGCTGGGCTACTGCTCGGGCATTGAGAACTACAGCCGGGTCATTGCCGGCCGCCCTGCCGGGTCGCCCCCCATGACCCTCCTGGACTACTTCCCCAAGGACTTCCTCCTCATCATCGACGAGAGCCACGTGACCCTCCCCCAGGTCCGGGCCATGTACGCCGGGGACCGCTCCCGCAAGACCACCCTGGTGGACTACGGCTTCCGTCTCCCCTGCGCCTTTGACAACCGCCCCCTGACCTTCGACGAGTTCACCCAGCGGCTGAACCAGGTCATTTACGTCTCCGCCACCCCCGGCGAGTACGAGCGGACCCGCTCGGGTCAGATCGCCGAGCAGGTTATCCGTCCCACGGGCCTGCTTGACCCCATCGTGGAGGTCCGCCCGGTGGAGGGTCAGATCGACGACCTCATCGGAGAGATCAACCTCCGCACCGCCAAGGAGGAGCGGGTCCTGGTGACCACCCTCACCAAGCGGATGGCCGAGGACCTGACCGACTACCTGCTGGGGGCGGGCATCCGGGTCCGGTACATGCACTCCGACATCGACACCCTGGAGCGCATGGAGATCATCCGGGACCTCCGCCTGGGGGCCTTTGACGTCTTGGTGGGCATCAACCTCCTGCGAGAGGGCCTGGACCTGCCGGAAGTCTCCCTGGTGGCCATCCTGGACGCCGACAAGGAGGGTTTCCTTCGTTCCGAGACCTCCCTCATCCAGACCATTGGCCGTGCGGCAAGAAACGCCGAGGGTCTGGTCATCCTCTACGCCGATAAAGTCACCCCCTCCATGCAGGCCGCCATGGACGAGACCCAGCGACGCCGGGAGATCCAGGACGCCTACAACCGGGCCAACGGCATCACCCCCAAGACCATCGTGAAGTCCGTCCGGGACCTCATCGAGATCTCCCGCACCCCTGACGCCAAGGGCAAGAAGGGCCAGAAGGCCCTGTCCAGAAAGGAAGTAGCCGACCTCATCGCCAAGCTGGAAAAGGAGATGAAGGAGGCCAGCCGCCGCCTGGAATTCGAATACGCCGCCATCCTGCGAGACCAAATTATCGAGCTTCGAGGGAAAGAAGCCAAAGACTGACATTACAGAGAAGGTGCT
>JAFYPT010000158.1 GCA_017547425.1 Ruminiclostridium sp. | reverse complement strand
TTCTGCCGCCCATGTCCCGGCGGGAGTCCCTGGAGACCACTCAGGTCCATTCCGTGATGGGTCTGACCTCCAAGGAGCGGCCCCTGCTCACCAGCCGACCTTTCCGGTCGCCCCACCACACCATTTCGGCGGTGGGCATGGCGGGCGGCGGCACGCCCTACCCCAAGCCCGGTGAAATTTCCCTGGCCCACCACGGGGTCCTTTTCCTGGACGAACTGCCGGAGTTCCATAAGGACGTTCTGGAGGTCCTCCGCCAGCCCATGGAGGAGGGAAAGATCTCCCTGGTCCGGGCGGCGGCGTCCGAGACCTACCCCAGCGACTTCATGCTGGTGTGCGCCATGAACCCCTGCAAATGCGGCTGGTACGGCCACCCCTCGGGGCGGTGCCGATGCTCCCCTGCCTCCGTGCGGAAGTATCTGGGTCGCCTGTCCGGTCCTCTTCTGGACCGCATCGACCTCTACGCCGAGGTCCCTGCCTTGGAGTTTGAGGAATTGTCCGATCGCAGTCCTGGGGAGGACTCTGCCTCCATCCGGGAACGGGTGCTGAAAGCCCGTGCCATTCAGACCGCCCGGTTCGGTCCCGATGGCCCGCCCTGCAACGCCGCCATGGGCCAGGAGGAGCTGAAACGCTACTGTGCCCTGGACCAGGCGGGTACGGCCATCATGAAGGGGGCCTATGAGCACATGGGCCTCACCGCCCGAAGCTACGACCGGATCCTCCGGGTGGCCCGGACCATCGCCGACCTGGATGGGGAGGAACACATTGCCTCCTACCACCTGGCCGAGGCCATCCAGTACCGGGAGTCCGATTACTTCCAGACTTGATTTTGAAGGAGTCCTTTCTGTGACCAAAGAGAAGATATTGACCAAAAACTTTCTGTTTTCCTTCTTGTCCATCCTGTCCAGCGCCATGGTCATGTACATGCTCATGGCCACCATCACCCAGTACGCCACGGAGTTCGGGTCCACTGCCATGGTGGCCGGTCTGGTGTCGGGCATCTATGTGGTGGGCGGCATGTTCTCCCGTCTGGCCGCCGGACGCTGGCTGGAGACCAGGGGTTGGAAGCAGGTGGGGCTGGCTGCTGCCGCCCTCCACTTCGTGGCTTGCTGCTTCTACCCCTTCGTGAGCGGTATGCCCATGCTCATCCTGGTGCGGTTCATCCACGGCCTGGGCTTTGGTGCCAGCTCCACCGCCATCATGACCATCGGTATGTCCGTCTTGCCCAAGAGCCGCTTCGGTGAGGCCGCAGGCTACCTGATGCTGGGCACCACCATCTCCGTGGGCCTGGGTCCCTTCATCGGGGGATATGTCTACGACACCTTCGGAGCCATGGGCTGCTTCCTCTGCGCCATCGTCATCTCCTTCCTGATGGGGATCTTTCTGTTTTTCGTGGACCTGACCGGTGTGGAGACCGGACAGGGAGCCAACCTGCCCAAGGATGAGGGGGACTCTCTCCTCAGCAAGTTCATTGAGCCGGGCTCTGTCCCCATCTCCATGGTCACCAGCCTGTGCGGTCTGGGCTATGTGGGGGTCATGTCCTTTTACCGGATCTATGCCGAGCAGGTGGACCTGGTGGAGGCTTTTTCCTGGTTCTTCCTGCTGTACGCCGCCCTGCTGGTGGTCTCCCGTCCCATGGCGGGCAAGATCCAGGACCGGTACGGTGCCAGGTATGTGTGCATCCCGGGCATCACTGCCCAGACGGTGGGACTGATCCTCCTGGCGGTGAAGCCCTGCGTGTTCACCCTGATCCTCTGCGCCCTGGGCTGTGCCCTGGGCTACGGTGCCCTCAGCTCGGCCTGCAACGTGATGGCCTGTCAGGCGGCCCCTCTCTCCCGCCGGTCCTATGCGGTCACCACCTTCTACCTGTGCTGTGACGGTGCAATGGGCTTTGGTCCCGCCCTTCTGGGCGCAGTGGCCACAGCTGCGGGGAGCTATCATGTGATGTACCTGGCCGCCGCCGGCATGACCCTCCTGGCCCTGCCCCTCTTCCTGGTTATTGACCGCCGGAGAAAACAGGCGGAGGGATGAACCCTCTGGGAAATCACCGGATATCCTATCGTCTTTGTTACACTTGCCCGAAGGGAAGGGATTCCCGTCGGGCAAGTTTTCTTTTCCGGGCAGAAAAACCCCGTGAAAATTTCCATCCGGTGTGGTACAATAAAGCATTATTGTGGAGTACTGCGCCCATAGAAAGACAGAGGAGGAAAACGCCATGTCCGCACGAGAAGAATTCATTGAGATCTTTCGGGAAAACATCCACCGGGAGGGTGCCGAAGCCCTGCTGGACTACCTCATGAACAAGAGCGACTTTTTCACTGCACCGGCATCTGCCAAGTACCACGGCTCCTATGCCGGCGGCCTGTGTGAGCACAGCCTCAACGTCTTCCACTGCCTGTCCGATTACCTGTCCCGGGAACGGGTCACCGACCTGTACGGACTGGAATACAGCCCGGAGTCCATTGCCCTGGTCTCCCTGCTCCACGATGTGTGCAAGATCGGCTGCTACAAGCCCTCCACCCGCAACGTAAAGGGGGAGGACGGCCGATGGACCCAGGTTCCCACCTATACCTTTGACGACCCTCTGCCCTATGGCCACGGGGAGAAGTCGGTGTACATCGTCAACGGGTACGTCCGCCTGACCCGAGAGGAAGCCATGGCCATCCGCTGGCACATGGGCTTCTCCGGCACCGAGGACAGCCGCATGGTGGGCAAGGCCTTTGCCAAATA
>JAFYPT010000157.1 GCA_017547425.1 Ruminiclostridium sp. | reverse complement strand
GTGGAGAACAGCGGGGACCTGGGGGTCATTGCCCAGGGGGTTCCCTACCTGGAAGCCCTGGCAGGACTTCCCATCCGGGGCGCCGCCGGTGACCAGCAGGCCGCCCTCTTCGGTCAGGGCTGTTTTAAGCCCGGTCAGCTGAAAAACACCTACGGCACCGGCTGCTTCACCCTCCTCAACACCGGCAAGGCGGTGACCTCCCGGAACGGTCTGCTCACCTGCGTGGGCTGGGGCCTGAAGGGGGAGACCACCTATGTCCTGGAAGGCAGCGTCTTCAACGCCGGTTCCTCCATCCAGTGGCTCCGGGACGAGCTGGGTATTATCCAAAGTGCGCCGGAGATCAACGGCCTGGCCGAGTCCGTCCCGGACAACGGCGGCGTGTACCTGGTCTCCGCTTTCACCGGTCTGGGTTCTCCCCATTGGGATATGTTTGCCCGGGGCACCATCGTGGGCATCACCCGTGGCACCACCAAGGCCCACATCTGCCGGGCTACCCTGGAGGGCATCGCCTACCAGACCGCCGATTTGATCCGTGCCATGGAGAAGGACGCCGGGCAGCCCATTTCCGGCCTGCGGGTGGACGGCGGTGCCAGCGTCAGCGACTTTATGATGCAGTACCAGGCCGACCTGCTGGGTGTTCCCGTGGAGCGGCCCCAGGTGGTGGAGACCACCGCATGGGGTGCGGCCTGTCTGGCCGGTCTGGGTGTCGGTCTGTGGAGCAGCCCGGAGGAGTTATTAAAAGACCAGAAACCGGGCAAAGTATATTTGCCCCAGAATGACCGGACCAAGGAATATGCCAAGTGGCAAAAGGCTCTGGAACGGGCGAAGGCCTGGGAGGAACTTTAAGACATTTGGAAAGGGCAAGCCCTTTCCAAATGTGTTGGATTGCGGCCCGACCCGCGCCTGCTGAGCGGGCACTCTCGGGCCGAGAAGAGTTTTCCGGCACGCGCATGTCGCGCCGGAAAACACATTGCACTTTATTTCGCCGCTTTGACGGCGAAACTCTACGAGGTTTTATTATGACCGCAACGGAACGATTCTTAACATACATTACCTTTGATACCCAGTCGGACGAGGGGAGCGACACCGTCCCCACCACCGCAAAGCAAAAGGTTCTGGGTGCATACCTGGCTCAGGAACTGGCTGACATGGGCTTGGAGAACCCCCACATGGACGACCTGGGTTATGTCTACGGCTGGCTCCCTGCCACGGAGGGCAGGGAAGAGGACCTGGTGGTGGCCCTCATCGCCCACATGGACACCGCCCCTCGGGTCTCCGGGGAGAACGTGAAGGCCCGGATCGTCCACTACACCGGGGGCGACCTGGTGCTGAACGCCGAAAAAGGCATCGTGATGACCGAAAAGGATTTTCCCGACCTGGCGGACAACCTGGGTAAGCACCTCATCGTCACCGATGGCACCACCCTGCTGGGGGCCGACGACAAGGCTGGCATTGCCGAGATTTTCTCTGCCCTGGAATGGCTTCAGGCCCATCCTGAGGTTCCCCACGGTCGTGTGGCGGTGTGCATCACCCCCGACGAGGAAGTGGGCCGGGGTGCCGACCACGTGGACCTGGACAAGCTGGGGGCCTCCTACGGCTACACCGTGGACGGCGGCCCCGTTGGCTGGTTGGAGTATGAGAACTTCAACGCCGCCAGTGCCGACGTGACCATCCATGGCGTGAACATTCACCCCGGCGATGCCAAGAACAAGATGAAGAACGCCTGCCTCATTGCATCGCAGTTTATCGGCATGGTGCCCCCGGCGGAATCTCCCGCCCACACCGAGGGCTACGAGGGCTTCTACCACCTGTGCACCATGGAGGGGGACGAGAGTGTGGCTAAGCTGGAATGGATCCTCCGGGACCACGACAGCCACAAGCTGGAGGAGAAGAAGGCCCGCATGGAGGCCATCGCCCGCTACCTGAACGACCAGTACGGCCCGGGCACGGTGGAGGTGGCCATCCGGGACTCCTATCGGAACATGAAGGAGATGGTCCTGCCCCATCCTGAGATTCTGGACAGGGCCCGTGCCGCCTTCCGCAAGGCCGGCATCGAACCTGTGGACGTGGCCATCCGGGGCGGCACTGACGGGGCCAAGCTGAGCTTCATGGGCCTGCCCTGCCCCAACCTCTCCACCGGCGGATACCATTTTCATGGCGTCCATGAGTACATTCCGCAGGAGTCTTTGGAGAAAATGACGGAGGTTTTGGTTGCTTTGTTGGTCTGAGTTGGCCAAAATGGAAAAGGAAAGATTTTTCGAAAAAAGTTGAAAAAAACCGTTGACAAATTGGGCATCAGCGGTTATACTAATCATCGTTCCGCCGGACAACTACGAAACGCCGGCGACGATGATATGGCGGCATAGCTCAGTTGGCTAGAGCATTCGGTTCATACCCGGAGTGTCACTGGTTCGAATCCAGTTGCCGCTACCATCTCTCCTTCGTGGAGAGATATCTGGCCCGTTGGTCAAGCGGTTAAGACACCGCCCTTTCACGGCGGTAACATGGGTTCGATTCCCGTACGGGTCACCACACGGAGGCATAGCTCAGCTGGTAGAGCGCTCGCCTCACACGCGAGAGGTCACAGATTCGAGTTCTGTTGTCTCCACCATTGAACACCTGAGATCGTAAGATTTCGGGTGTTTTTTGTTTT
>JAFYPT010000024.1 GCA_017547425.1 Ruminiclostridium sp. | reverse complement strand
GTGAGGGAGTGGAACTTGTTGGGGGCGGTGCGGAAGGGAAGTCCTGTCAGCGTGGCGGCCTCCTCTGCGGCGGCCTCTCCAAAACCCTTGGGGGAGTTCAGGCCGGTGCCCACGGCGGTGCCGCCCAGGGCCAGCTCATACAGGCCGTCCAGGGAGCCCAGGATCATATCCCGGGCGTGCTCCACCATGCTCTTCCAACCGGAGATCTCCTGGCCGAAGGTGATGGGGGTGGCATCCTGGAGGTGGGTGCGGCCGGTCTTCACGATGTCCCGGTTCTCCTCCTCCAGGCGGCCCAGGCAGGCCAGAATGGTTTCCAGGGCGGGCAGGAGCCGCTGGTGGACGGCGGTGACCGTGGCGATGTGCAGAGCGGTGGGGAAGGTATCGTTGGAACTCTGGGACATGTTCACGTGGTCGTTGGGGTGGAGGACCTTAGTCCCGGCCAGGTGGTTGCCGTAGTTGGCGATGACCTCGTTGCAGTTCATGTTGCTCTGGGTGCCGCTGCCGGTCTGCCAGACTACCAGGGGGAAGTGGCCTTCCAGCTTGCCCGCCAGAATGTCCCGGCAGGCGGTCTGGATGAGGGCGTAACGGTCCTGGTCCAGCTTGCCCAGTCGCAGGTTGGCGGCGGCGCAGGCCTCCTTCAGGACGGCAAAGGCCCGGATGATCTCCTCGGGCATCTTTTCGGTGCCGATGGGGAAGTTTTCAAAGCTGCGCTGGGTCTGGGCTCCCCAGTACCGGTCGGCAGGGACGGCCACTTCGCCCATAGTGTCGTGTTCCATGCGGAATTCCATTGAAATCGCCTCCTAGTAAAAATAAAGGGGGCGGCTTTTGGCCGCCCCGCTGGTGGTCAGTTAGAATTTCAAGTTCATTTTTTCGAACATGTCGTTGAAGGTGCCACAGTTGCGGACCACCACACCGGCCCGGGAGTCGAAGACCAGGGGCGGGGTGTTGATGAGGATGAGTTTGTGGCCCTGGTAGGCCTTCATCAGGTTGGGGACGGGAAACTCCTGCAGGGCGGAGCCGTCGATGATGAGGACCTCGCAGGACTTCACGGTCTCGATGGCCTTGCTGATGAGGTCCAGGTCATAGGGCTCCTCCTCCAGGACGATGGCGGGGCGGATGAAGTCGCCGCACATATCCACGGTGCACTGGGGGACGATGGCGGGGTCATCGTAGATTTTGAAAAAGTCGAAGTAGTCATCGCACTTGGCGCACCAGGTCCGCATCACCGAGCCGTGGGTCTCGATGACGTTCCGGCTGCCGGCCTCCTGGTGGATGCCGTCGATGTTCACGGTGATGATGGAGCGGAGTTTTCCGGCCTGCTCCAGCTTCACCAGGGACTGGTGGGCGATGCCGGGTTCCGCCTCAATGAGGGGGGCCAGCACCCGCTCCCGGTACCACCGGAAGAAGATAGTGGGGGACCGCTGGACGAAGGACAGGCGGAGCATCTGGCTGGGAGAGAAGCGGAACTTTTTCTTGTAGTCCTCGTCCACTTCGCGGTAGTCCGGGAAGCCGGCGTCCTTGGAGAAGTCCTTGCCAGAGACAAAGACGATGTTGTCGCTCTCGTTGATCCACTTTTCCATGATGGCAAGTTCGATAGACATAAGAAAACTTCCTTTCGGGTGGAGTTGGGGTCAGCGGACGATGATCTGGGAGAAGACCTCACCGATGGGTTCGTTGATGGCCAGGTCAGCCTGGCTGTCCATGCTGGTTTTGGACTTGTTGATGAGGACCAGCTTGTTGCCCTTGTAGTAGTTCACCAGACCGGCGGCGGGGTAGACCACCAGGGAGGTGCCGCCGATGATGAGCATGTCGGCATTGCGGATGGCGTTGACGGCTCCGGCGATCACGTCGGAGTCCAGCCCTTCCTCGTAGAGGACCACGTCAGGGCGGACGATGCCCCGGCAGTCGCCGTTGTCGCAGTAGGGCAGGATGTCGCAGGCGGCGATGTGGGACACAGGGAACTTCTTGCCGCAGCGGGGGCAGTAGTTCCGCAGGGTGGAGCCGTGGAGCTCGTAGACCATCTTGCTGCCGGCAGCCTGGTGGAGGCCGTCGATGTTCTGGGTGACTACGGCGGAGAGCTTTCCGGCCTTTTCCAGCTCAGCCAGTTTCAGGTGGGCGGGGTTAGGCTTGGCTCCCTCAATGATCATTTTGTCCTTGTAGAACTTGTAGAACTCCCCGGGGTTCCGGGCGAAGAAACTGGCGCTGAGGATGGTCTCGGGGGGATAGTCGTACTTCTGGTTGTACAAGCCGTCCACGCTGCGGAAATCAGGGATGCCGCTCTCGGTGCTCACACCGGCACCGCCGAAGAAGACGATGCGCTTGCTTTCGTCGATCCATTTCTGTAAGGTTGCGATGTTATCCATGGTCTTACCTCCTGTTCTATCGGGCGATGGTGGGGAAGGGACACTTATCTGCGGTTGTTGGGTTTGCGGTCCCGACGGTTCTGGTGGGGGTCGGAGCCTCTCCGGTCATCCCGGGAGGTGGTGCGGCGGTCCCGCTCGTGGTAGCGGTCCCAGTTGTCACGGTAACGGTCCTGCTCACGGGAACGACGGTTCTGTTCCTGCCAGCGGCGTTCTTCGGCCTCTCTCCGGCGGATCTCTTCCCGGCGGCGGTCCATCTCCTGACGGCGACGGCGCTCCTGTTCCCGGCGCATGGCTTCCTCTTCCCGGCGGCGTGCCTCCTGGATGCGTCTGCGCTCTTCCTCCTCCCGGCGGCGGGCTTCCCGCAGACGGCGGCGTTCTTCCTCTTCCCGCTGGCGGGCCTCCTGACGGCGACGGCGCTCTTCTTCCTGGATACGGCGCTGTTCCTGACGGCGGCGTTCCTGCTCCTCCCGGAGCTTGGCCTGCTCGGCCCGGCGGACTTCCTGGGCCTGCCGACGACGTTCCTGTTCCTCCTGGCGGATGCGGTTCTGCTCCTGGCGTCTCAGGTCACGGGCGTGGTGCTGCTGGTCGTATTCCAGCTCCTCCTGGATGCGGCGGGCTTCCGCCTGCTGACGCTTGAACTCCTGTTTGGCCTTCCGGGCTTCCTTCTGCTCCTTGGCCTTCTGGATGACCACCCGGCGGACAAAGCCCACCAGAAGAAGGATGGCGGCCAGGATCAGCAGGATCTGGACGAAGAGGTTGCCGAAGACGGCGTTCACACTGTGAAGGAATGCCATGAAGGGGGAGAAGGCCACGTCATTCACGGCCACCATGTCCACCTGGGCGTATTCCTGGCCGTCATAGATGACCGAAACGGTGCCCAGAGACTGACCGGCGGAGATGGGGGCGATGGCGTTCTTGCTGTCCATGGACAGGCGGAGGTCCAGCTTGGCCTCGTCGTACTGGCCGGGGACCAGGGTGCGGACGGACTCTGCGGGGTGGACCACCACATGGGAGGAGTCCGCAGAGAACTTTACGGGTATCTCTTCCAGATAGGTGTCGGCGTCCAGCAGGGTGGCGGTGGTGAAGTTATTGAAGCCCCAGTCCAGAAGCTTGGCGGATTGGGTGAACTGCTTGCGGTCAAATTTGTTGGGGCCGATCTCAGGGTTTTCGCAGCCCAGGACCACGGCGCACAGGGTGGTGCCCTTCCGGGTGGCGGCGGAGACCAGGCAGTAGCCTGCCTCGGGGGTGGAGCCGGTCTTGATGCCGATGGTGCCGGGGTAAACATAGCCGTAGTACTTGAATCGGGTCAACAGACCGTTGGTGTTGTACAGGGTTCGCTCCCCGGACTTGTTGGTGGCGGGGACGGTGTAAGTGTCGGTGGAGACCAGCTCCCGGAAGGTGGCGTGGGTCATGGCTTCCTGGGACATGGTGTAGATGTCCCGGGCGGTGGAGTAATGGTCAGAGTTGTGCAGACCGTGGGGGTTCACAAAGTGGGTGCCATCCATGCCCAGCTCCTGGGCACGCTTGTTCATCTCCTCCACGAAGGTGGGGATGTCCCCGCTCACGGCCATGGCCAGGATGTTGGCCGCTTCGTTGGCCGAGACCACCATCAGGCAGTACAGCAGGTTCTGGATGGTGATCTCCTCCCCGGCCACGATGTTGGCGGTGGAGGAGTCGTCAGTGATGTCTGCCAGAGCGGCGGCATCTACCGTGATTACATCGTCCATGGAGAGCTCACCCCGGGCCACGGCCTCCACCGTCAGAAGGGCGGTCATGACCTTGGTGATACTGGCGGGGTAGCGCATCTCGTCGGCGTTCACCTCATGGAGGACCTGGCCGGTGCTCATGTCCACCAGGAGGGAGGCGGTGGCCTCCAGGGTCACCGATTCTATGCCCGGGTATTCCACCGCTGCTGCCCCCGGCAGGAGGGAAGTGGTGAAGAGGACCATGGTCAGGAAAAAAGAAAGGGTGCGAATCAGCATTTTTTTCATAGGAAACATACACATCCCGTGTTATAATATCCGGAGGGGCCCTATAGGGGCCACCGGTAAGCATCATACCTTTAGAAATAAAATTATATCATTTCATGCCGACAGACGCAATGGGGGTGGGGGACAATGGCAGGAAAAAATCAGAAAATTTCACGCTATGAATGGGTAGTCCTGGCCCTGACCCTCCTCTTTGTGGTGGGGACCCTCTGGTGGTTCCACAGCGCACAGCCTGAGGCAGGGGTCACCCTGGTGGAGGTCAGCCAGGATCGACAGGCGGGGACCCCGGCAGAAAAGCCCGAAGCCCCCGGTATGCTGGAGGGGGAAGTCCTGGATATGAACGAGGCCACCCTTTCGGACTTGACCCGTCTGCCGGGGATCGGGCAGACCAAAGCCCAGGCCATCCTCACCTGGCGGGAGACCTACGGACCCTTCCGGGCGGTGGAGGACCTGCTGAGCGTGGACGGCATTGGGGAAAAGACCCTGGAAAATCTGCGGCCTTACCTGGCCGTATATCCCATACCAGAGGAAGGAGGGAGGCCGGATGGCACGGATCCTGGTGGTTGACGACGAAAAAGTGATGGTGAAAGGCATCCGCTTCAACCTGGAGAACGAGGGCTACGAGGTGGACGTGGGCTACAACGGCCGGGAGGCTGTGGACAAGGCCCGGGCCACGGACTACGACCTCATCATCCTGGACCTGATGATGCCCGAGCTGGACGGTCTGGAAGCCTGCATGGAGATCCGAACCTTCTCCACGGTGCCCATCATCATGCTCACCGCCCGCAGCGAGGACCACGACAAGCTTCTGGGCTTCGAGTACGGAGCCGACGACTATATCACCAAGCCCTTCAACATCCTGGAGGTGAAGGCCCGGGTGAAGGCCCTCCTCCGCCGGGCCTCCACTGCCCGCAAGCAGGAGGATAACCGTCTGTCCGGAGGAGGTCTCACCATGGACACGGCCTCCCGGCGAACCTGGAAAGAGGGAGAGCCGGTGGAACTCACCGCCAGGGAGTTTGACCTGCTGGAGCTTCTCATGAAGAACCCCGGCCGGGTCTACAGCCGGGAACAGCTCCTGAACCTGGTGTGGGGATACGAGTACACCGGGGAGTACCGGACGGTGGACGTCCACATCCGCCGGATCCGGGAAAAGGTGGAGGCCGATCCGGCCAAACCGGAACTCCTGCGCACCAAGTGGGGCGTGGGCTACTACTTTGACGGAAAAGACTGATTTTTCAGAAAGGGGGGAGGAAGATGGAGGAAAAGGGAACCAAACTGTCCCGATCCCTGCAGACCCGCATGGCCATGGGCTATGCGGTCATCATTGTTGCCCTGCTGGTCCTGCTGAACACCTATCCCCTGCTCATGAGCCAGAACCTGATGTTCCGGTCCCAGCAGACGGCTCTTCAGAATCAGGCTGTTCTGGTGACCAACACCCTCACCACCGCTGACCAGCTCACCCCCGAAGGGGTAGAGGCGGCCATCGCCCCCCTGGAGGACCTGGAGGTGGAGCGGATCCTGGTCACCGACGAGGCCGGACTGGTCCTCTACGACACGGCAGAGCCCTCCATCGCCGGGAAGTTCGCCCTGACGGGGGAGGTGGTGGCCGCCCTGGAGGGCAACGACCACTTTATCAGCGAGTACCGAGACGGAACCTTCTCCAGCCGTGCCTCGGCCCCTGTTCTCAACCGAAACACGGTCATTGGTGCCGTCTGCCTCTATGAGTGGGACAGCAGCCAGGGGATGCTCCTGGAGGAGCTACGCCAGAACCTGCACATCATCTCCCTGGTGGTCATCGGGGCGGTGCTGGGGCTCTTCCTTATTTTCTCCCGGGTCTTTACCCGCCGGGTGAGTGTCCTTCTGGCCGGTATGCACCGGGTCCGGGAAGGGGAGTACACCCACCGGGTCACCCTGGAGGGCCACGATGAGCTCACCCAGCTGGCTGACCAGTTCAATCAGCTCACCGGCCGTCTGGAGACCACCGAGGCGGAACGCCGCCGGTTCGTCTCCGATGCCTCCCACGAGCTGAAGACCCCCCTGGCCTCCATCCGCCTCCTCACCGACTCCATCCTCCAGGACGAGAACATCGACCGGGAGACCACCCGGGAGTTTGTGGGGGACATCGGCGAGGCCGCCGACCGGCTCATCCATATCAGCCAGGAACTGCTGGAACTGAACCGCCTGGACGAAGGGCGGACCATCCACCAGGAGGCGGTGGATGTGAGTGGCCAGGTGGAAAAGACCTGTCGGATGCTGGCTCCTCTGGCCGAGGAGTCCCGGGTCACCCTGGAGACCCGGCTGGGCCAGGACTGCCTGGTCTGGTCCAGACCGGAGGATGTGAACCAGATCGTTCGGAATCTGGTGGAAAACGCCATCAAATACAACGTGGCAGAGGGGCGGGTGTCGGTCACCACTCGTCTGGAACGGGACCGGGTCCGCCTGGAAGTGTCGGACACCGGTGTGGGCATCCCCGAGGAAGACCGGAGCCGGATTTTCGAGCGGTTCTACCGGGTGGACAAGGCCCGCTCCCGTGCCGCTGGCGGCACCGGCCTGGGCCTGTCCATCGTCCGGGACACCGTCCAGCTCCACGGGGGCACTGTCTCGGTGGGACCTAATGAACCATGTGGGACAACCTTCACGGTCCTGCTGCCTGCCTGGTTGGAAGAGGAGGGAATGGCATGAGACGATATTTGACAGCCCTTCTTCTGGCATCCGTCCTCCTCCTGGGAGGCTGCGTGGCCCACACCCAGGGGAGCGGCTATCCTGTGTATTTCCCGGACCAGGCGGAGGACGGCGTCCAGGCCCTCAAGGCAGAGAACCGAACCCTGGACGCGGACACAGAGACGGTGGAGGAATTGCTTCTGGCCCTTCTGTCCGGGCCGGAGAGCGAGACCCTCAACCGGGTGATCCCGGCCAGCGTGAGCCTGCGGGGGTGGACCCTACAAAACGGCTTGCTGACGGTGGACCTCTCGGGCAGCTACGGCACTTTGTCGGGCATTGACCTGACCCTGGCCGACTACAGCATCGTCCTCACCCTCACCCAGCTGGAGGAGGTGGAGGCGGTGATGATCACCGTAGAAGGACAAGTGCTTCCCTATCGAGACCACCAACGGCTGACCCCGGAAGACATCCGGTCCTCGATTTTGCAAGATGAAACCTTGGAAAATGCAGAATGATACCTACCGTTGTGGATAAAAAAAGTCCATGGCGGCAGTTTTCTTTGTTACAAAAAGAGAAATCCAACATATACTATTGTGATGGGGACAAAAATACGATAAAATAAGTGGCATTCAAGCAACAAGGGGGGATGCTTATGGCATACACCACCATGACGCCGAAGTACCTTGACCTAAATTTCTGGAAGCAGCTATACGTGGGTTCTCTTCCCCTGGATCATCAGGAGAAGAAGGAGCCTGTTTATCTCATGCCCAGAGAAGAGGATGGTGAGAAGTATATCTACATTCTTCTGACCAAGCATTCCGACTGGGTCTCCCTGCTGGTCTACCTGCTGGCAGGCCGGGGGTACACCCACACTTCCATTGCTTTGGGGGATGACCCTGCCAGCTATTACAGCTTCAATTTCCGGGGCTTCGTAGAGGAGTCCCTGGAGAAGCACCACCGGAAGGGTGCGCAGTTTTGCTGCTACCGGGTGGCGGTCTCCCAGGAGGCATATGAGAAGATCCAGCACCGTCTGCTCTTCTTCCGCCAGCACCGCAAGCGGTTCGAGTACAGCCGGCTGGGCCTTCTGTGTTGCGTGCTGGGTCTGCCTCTGCGCCGGGAACGGAAGTATTTCTGCTCCCAGTTCGTGGCAGAGCTGTTGGAGAAGTCTCAGGCCCTGTCCCTGCCCCGTCGTTCCACCCTCTTCCAGCCCAATCACTTCGTCTCTCTCCTGGAGGGCAATCCTTCCAGCGTGAAGATCCTGTAAACGTCAAAATCCGCGTTCCCGATTCGGGAACGCGGATTTTTTGTGCTTTTAGAGGGTCCACTTGGTTTGATCCGTGTGGAGCAGATGGTGGGACTTGTGGCCCAGGGGTTGTTCCAGATAGTCGGCATAGAGCTTATGGACCTGGGTGTTCTCATGGGAGAAGCGGACGGGGTTGGCGGCATCCAGGTCGTACAGACGGGCGCCGCGCTCTTCGGCCAGCTCCTGTCCGTCCCGGAAGGGCTGACCACCACCGCCGGCACAACCACCGGGGCAGGCCATGACTTCCACGAAGTCGTACTTCGCCTGGCCGTGTCGGATGGCTTCCACCAGGTCCCGGGCGTTGCTCAGGCCGGAGGCCACGGCAAGACGGACGGTGGTGCGGTTGATATCAAAGGTGGCTTCCCGCCAGCCCTTGCTGCCGCGGACTTCCTGGAAGGCGTCGGGGTCGGGGTTCTGACCGGTGAGCAGGAAGTGGGCGGAGCGGAGAGCAGCCTCCATAACGCCGCCGGTGGCGCCGAAGATGACGGCTGCGCCGGTGCCTTCGCCCAAGGGAGAGTCAAACTCCTCTTCGGGCAGGTTTTTCACGTTTACGTGGAGAGAGCGGAGCATACGGTCCAGCTCACGGGTGGTGAGGACCATGTCCACATCCTTGTCGGAAGCGTCGTTGACCTCGGGCACGTTGCTCTCGTACTTCTTGGCGGTGCAGGGCATGATGGACACGCAGTAGATGTCCTTGGGGTCCACGCCGATCTTTTCGGCAAAGTAGCTCTTGGTGACTGCGCCGAACATCTGCTGGGGACTCTTGGCAGTGGACAGGTGGGGAACCAGTTCGGGATACTCCAGCTTCAGGAACCGGACCCAGCCGGGGCAGCAGGAGGTGAACATGGGCATGGGAGACTCACCGGGGTGGGTCATCCGCTGGATGAACTCGCTGCCTTCCTCCATGATGGTCAGGTCAGCGGAGAAATTGGTGTCAAAGACGTAGTCGGCACCCAGAGCACGGATGGCAGCGGCCATGCGCTTTTCGGTGGCCTCTTCGGGGGGCAGTCCCAGGCCATCGCCCCAGGCGGCGCGGACGGCGGGAGCCACCTGGAAGACCACGGTCTTGCTGGGGTCTGCCAGAGCGGCAAAGACCTGCTCGGTGTCGTCACGCTCACGGAGGGCCCCCACGGGGCAGTGGGTGATGCACTGGCCGCAGTAGGCGCAGTTGACCTCGTTCATCTTCAGACCGCCCTTGACACGGACGATGGCATGGGTGCCGGTACCGGCCATTTCCCACACGCCCAGAGACTGGATCTTCTCACAGATGTTGATGCAGCGCAGGCACTTGATGCACTTGCTGTTGATGCGGATGATGGGCAGGTGCCAGTCCCAGGGACGCTTGGTGATGGCCTTGGGGTAGGGCAGGTCGTACAGGTTCATATCGTTGGCCAGCTTCTGGAGGCTGCAGTTGCCGCTTCGGACGCAGGAGACGCAGTGGTCGGTGTGCTGGGACAGAATGAGCTCCAGGTTGGTCTTTCGGGCCAGACGGACCCGCTGGGTGTTGGTGCGAATGACCATGCCCTCTTCCACGGGGGTGTTGCAGGCGGCGGCCAGCTTGTTGATGCCCTCCACCTCTACGCAGCAGACACGGCAGGAGGCCACTTCGTTGATTTCCTTCAGGTAGCAGAGGGAGGGGATGTGGATGTCCACCTCTTTGGCGGCTTCCAGGATGGTGGTGCCCTTGGGCACGGTTACGGTCTTGTTGTCGATGATCAGAGTTACCATTTTTCTTCTCTACCTCCTCTGAATCCGGCATAGCCGTAGTGGTCGCAGCGCAGGCAGCGGCTGCATTCCTGGACTGCTTCCTGCTGAGACATGCAGTGCTCCATCAGAGCAAAGTCGGTCTTACGCTCGTGGGACGGACGTTCGGTGGGGTCCACACGGCCGCAGGCGTTGGTCAGGCGGAAGGATGCGGCAGGGACCTCCACGTCGGCGGAGATCTCATGGTGGAAGCCCAGATAATTGTCGATGTTGGCGGCGGCCACCTTACCGGCGGCAATGGCCAGGATAACGGTGGCAGGGCCGGAGACGCCGTCGCCGCCGGAGAAGACACCGGCCACGCCGGGAACGCTGCTGTCGGACAGGGTCACGATGTTGTCCCGCTTGGTGGGCACGCCGGACTGGGCAAAGTCGCCGGAGTCCACGGCCTGACCCACGGCCATGAGGATGATGTCGCAGGGGATGAGTTCCTCGGGCTTGTCGGCCTTGCTGGGAGAGGGGCGACCGCCCATCACCTTGCCGATGATCTGGGGCTGGACCACCAGGCCCACCACCTGGCCGTTCTCGTCGGTTTCCACACGGACGGGAGCCTTCAGGGACTCCACTTCCACGCCTTCGGCCAGAGCCCCCTCGATCTCCTCAGGCAGAGCGGTCATGTCGGCAATGCGGCGGCGGTAGACGCAGGTTACGGAGGAAGCACCCAGACGGATGGCGGTACGGGAGGCATCCATGGCCACGTTGCCGCCACCCACGACCACCACGCGCTTGCCAGTGAAGTCGGGGTTTTCCTTGCGGATGGTGGCTTCCAGCAGCTGGATGGCAGAGAGGACGCCGGTGGCATCTTCCCCGGGGATGCCCAGATTCTTATGGGTGGAAGCGCCAATGGCCAGGTACACGCTGTCGTAGTCCTGACGGAGCTGTTCCAGAGTCACGTCCCGGCCGATGGCACAGTTGGAGTGGACCTCCACGCCGGTGGAGAGGATGGTGTTGATATCCCGCTCCAGGTAGTCGCCGGGCAGGCGGTAGGCGGGGATGCCGTAGCGGAGCATACCGCCCAGCTTGGGGTTCTTGTCAAAGACGGTGCACTTGTGGCCCATGAGGGACAGGAAGTAAGCAGCGGTCAGGCCGGAGGGACCGCCGCCGACGATGGCGACCTTCTTGCCGGTGGCGGGAGCGCAGGTAGGTGCGGGGACATCACCGGCGTTGTCCATAGCATAGCGCTTGATGCTGCGGATATTCAGAGGGGCATCCACCACGGTGCGGCGGCAGTGGCTCTCGCAGGGATGCTCACAGACCAGAGCGCACACGGAGGGGAAGGGGTTGTCCTTGCGAATCAGGCGGACGGCGTCGGCGCAGCGGCCTTCGCCGGTGAGGGCGATGTAGCCGGGGATATCCACGTGAGCAGGGCACAGGTCCACGCAGGGGACGCTGGTGAAGTTGGCGGTGCAGCTGCCCTGGGTGGCGTGGGCCAGGTAGTCGTCCTGGAAGGCCTGGAAGCCATCCAGAACCATCTGGGCGGCCTCATAGCCGATGGCGCAGTCGGCGCTGTCCGCAATGGTCTGGGCGGTGCGGAGGACGGTCTGCAGGTCTTCTTCCGTGCCGGTGCCGTCCAGCAGGCTGTTCAGCAGGGCGGACAGGCGGTCCAGACCGATGCGGCAGGGGATGCACTTGCCGCAGCTCTGGGCCAGGGACAGGGTAAGAAAAGCTCTGGTCAATTCGACCGGGCAGTTTCCGCGGGGGGCGGCAGCAATGCGGCGGCCCAGATTGGCATACAGGTCATCCAGGATGCGCTGTGCCTGGTCCTCGCGGGTAAATTTCAGGCGGCTCAATAGAGGTCTCTCCCTTCCATTTCGTTAGTTCTATAAAGAAAATTTATAGCATAGAGAAAAGTCAAAGATATTTTCTTTAGAGTGTTGAAGGAATTATAACCGCTTTAATTCGGAAAAGCAATACCGAATTTTGAGAATTTGAAGAAAGGACAGCGGAAGAAAAGGGATTGACAGAATCCGAGGAAAGAAGTAGAATTTGTTATTCCCATCATTTGCAAGAACTGACGGCGTTGTGCCGTCCATTCCATATAATCAAGGAGGACTGTTGACTATGAGCAACTACAAGAGAGGCACCGACTGCCTGCACGCCGGTTACGTACCCGAGAGCGGCGAACCCAGAAACATCCCCATCGTTCAGAGCACCACCTTCCGCTATGGCACCAGCGAGGCCATGGGCAAGCTCTTCGACCTGGAGGCCGAGGGCTACTTCTACACCCGTCTGGCCAACCCCACCTCTGACCGGGTGGCAGCCAAGATCTGCGCCCTGGAGGGCGGCACCGCTGCCATGCTGACCTCTTCCGGTCAGGCCGCTTCCTTCTTTGCCATCTTTAACCTCTGCTCTGCCGGCGACCATGTGGTCTCTTCTTCCACCATCTACGGCGGCACCTTCAACCTGTTCTCCGTGACCATGCGCCGCATGGGCATCGAGTTCACCTTCGTGGACCCCAACTGCTCTGAGGAAGAGCTGAACGCAGCCTTCCGCCCCAACACCAAGGCGGTTTTCGGCGAGTCCATCGCAAACCCTGCCCTGACCGTTCTGGACATCGAGAAGTTTGCCCAGGCCGCTCACGCCCACGGTGTGCCCCTGATCATCGACAACACCTTCCCCACCCCCATCAACTGCCGTCCCTTCGAGTGGGGGGCTGACATCGTCATCCACTCCACCACCAAGTATATGGACGGCCATGCCAACCAGGTGGGCGGCGCCATCATCGACAGCGGCAACTTTGACTGGACCAAGTACGCCGACAAGTTCCCTGGCCTGTGCACCCCCGACGAGAGCTACCACGGCGTGACCTACACCGAGCGCTTCGGTCAGGGCGGCGCCTTCATCACCAAGGCAACCGCACAGCTCATGCGTGACTTCGGCTGTTCCCCCGCGCCCATGAACGCCTACCTGCTGAACGTGGGTCTGGAGACCCTCCACCTTCGTATGCCCCAGCACTGCGCCAACGCCCTGGCAGTGGCTCAGTTCGTGAAGGATCACCCCAAGGTGGAGTGGGTCACCTATCCCGGCCTGGAGGGCGATGCCAACTACGAAAAGGCGCAGAAGTACATGCCCAACGGCACCTGCGGTGTGGTCACCTTCGGCGTGAAGGGCGGCCGTAAGGCAGCAGAGACCTTCATGGCTGGTCTGAAGCTGGCTTCCATCGCTACCCATGTGGCCGACGCCAAGACCTGCGTCCTGCATCCTGCTTCCGCTACCCACCGACAGATGTCCGATGCCGAACTGGAGGCAGCCGGTGTGTCCCCCGACCTGATCCGTCTGTCCGTGGGCATCGAGGATGCTGCTGACATCATCGCCGACCTGGAACAGGCTCTGGAGAACGTTTGATGTTCCAGGATCTTGCCAGTAAGATGACCCCCCGGAAGGGTCTGCTCTGCGTCTTCGTGGCCGCTCTGTGCATGAGCATCGGCGGTCTGTGCATCAAGGTCATTCCCTGGCATCCCATGGCCATCAACTCCTTCCGGAGTATCATCTCCTCCAGCATCATTTTTGGCTTTGCCAAACTGACCGGCCATAAGCTGAAGATGACCCCTGGTGTGGCCATCGGCGCCTTCGCCATGTGTGTCACCACCATTCTCTATGTGTCGGCCAACAAGCTCACCACGGCAGGCAACACCATCCTGCTGCAGTTTTCCGCCCCGGTCTTTGTCATCCTATTCATGTGGCTGTGCTTCCATGAAAAGCCCAAGAAGTTGGATATCATCACCTGCGTCATCGTCTTCGGCGGCATCGCCTGCTTCTTCCTGGACAGCCTGGGCAACGGCAGCCTTCTGGGCGACTCCCTGGCTCTTCTCTCTGGTGTGGGCTACGCCTGGATCTTTATGATGAATAAGATCCCTGGGGGCGATTCGGTCTTTTCCTGCGCCCTGGGTCAGGCCATGGGTGCCGTCATTGGTCTGCCCTGGCTGGTTCAGGAGACCCAGTTTGACGGACAGACCCTCTTTGCGGCTATCTGCCTGGGTGTGTTTGCCCTGGGCATCGCCTACTCTCTGATCTCCTGGGGCACCAAGTATGCCCCGCCGGTGTCCTGCTGCCTGGTGACCGGCATCGAGCCCATTCTGAGCCCCATCCTGGTGGCTCTGGCCATTGGCGAGGTTCTGACACCTCTGTCCTTGCTGGGCGGCGCCATCGTTTTTGTCACCGTTATGGTGTATAACGTCCTGGGAGCCCGGGCGGAGGCCAAAGAGGCTGCCCAGTCCTGAACCCAGAAAGAAAGGGGACGTCGCTATGTCCTCCCGCAAGGGTCTTCTGTTTGTTTTCATCGCTGCCGTTCTCTTCAGTATCGGCGGCCTGTGCGTGAAGGTGATTCCGTGGAATGCCATGGCCATCAACTCTTTCCGGAACATCATTTCCGTGGTCCTGCTGCTGATTTTTGCCAAGGTCACCGGGCAGAAGTTCAAGTTTACCTCCGGTGTTCTGGTGGGCGCTGTGTGCATGTGCGGGGTCACCACTCTTTACGCCATGGCCAACAAGCTGACCACAGCGGCCAACACCATCCTCCTCCAGTTTACGGCGCCGGTCTTTGTGATCCTGGCCATGTGGCTGGTCTTTCACGAGCGGCCCAAGCGGCTGGATGTAATCACCTGTATCGCCGTTTTCGGCGGTGTGGCCTGCTTTTTCCTGGATAGTCTGGGCAGCGGAAGCCTTTTGGGCGATGCCCTGGCCCTCCTGTCCGGTGTGGCCTATGCTGGTGTCTTTATGATGAATAAGTTCCCCGGGGGAGACCCCTTGAGCGCTGTCATTTTGGGCCATGCCATGGGTGCCGTCATCGGGTTCCCTTGGCTCGTCCGGGAGACTGCCTTTACCGGAACAGCCCTGGCCGCAGCGGTGGTTCTGGGTGTCTTCCAGTTGGGCGTGGCCTACATGTTCTTTACCACAGGCATCCGCACGGCTCCGCCCGTGTCGGCCTGCCTGGTGGCGGGCATCGAACCCATCCTGAACCCTGTCCTGGTGGCGGTGGTTCTGGGGGAGATGATCTCTCCTCTGTCCCTGGTGGGCGGTGCCATCGTTTTTGTCAGCATCATGGTCTATAATGTGCTCTCCTCCCGGCAGGAGAAGCAGGAAGTACGGAACCGTAAGGAGGAGACCGGACGATGAACCAGAAAAAAGGACTTCTTTGCATCTTTGCCGCCTCTCTGCTCTTCAGCACCGGCGGCCTGCTGGTGAAGCTCATTCCCTGGCAGTCCCTGTCCCTTAACTCCTTCCGGAGCATCATCTCCGTGTGTATCCTCTTTGCCTTTGCCAAAGTCACTGGTCAGAAGGTGAAATTCACCCCTGGTACCATCGCCGGTGCCTGCATCGTGGCCTGCAGCACGACCCTTTACGTAGCGGCCACCAAGCTCACCACGGCGGCCAACGCCATCCTCCTCCAGTTCACTTCTCCCATCTGGGTCATCCTCTTCATGTGGCTGATTTTTAAGGAGAAACCCAAACGGCTGGACATTGTAACCAGCCTCATCGTTTTTTGCGGTATCGGCTGCTTCTTCCTGGACGGCTTGGGCTCCGGCAATATGGTGGGCGATGTGCTGGCGGTGCTGGCGGGTGTTTGCTACGGTTGGATCTTCATGCTCAATAAGATCCCTGGGGGCGACCCTCTGTCTTCCACCCTCCTAGGCCATGGTCTGGCGGCCATTGTGGGCTTTCCCAGTCTTCTCCAGGAGACCCAGTTTGACCAGCAGACCCTGACGGCGGCCATCCTCATGGGTGTCTTCCAGTTGGGCATTGCCTACGTCTTCCTGACGGTGGGTGTGAAGTATGCTCCGCCGGTTTCGGCCGCTCTGGTCACCGGCACCGAGCCCATCCTGAACCCCATCCTAGTGGCTGTGGTGGTAGGAGAGACCATCACCGGCCTGTCCCTGGTGGGCGGTGTCATCGTCTTTGTCACCATCATGGTCTACAACCTGGTGAGCGCCCGAATGGATAAAAAGAAGGAGGTTTCTCCATGCTGAATATCATCTATCAGGACGAGTCCATCGTTGTCTGCGAAAAGCCCTTCCGGGTCCTGTCCACCGACGAGCCCGGGGGTATGCCCGACCTCATCCGGGAGGCCATCGGCCAGCCCGAGGCAAAGGTCCGCTCCGTCCACCGCCTGGACCAGGTGGTTGGCGGCATCATGGTCTACGCCCTCACCGGTCCCGCTGCGTCCGAACTCTCCCGGCAGATCCGGGAGGACTCCTTCCTGAAGGAGTACCAGGCGGTGGTCCACTGGCGTCCCCAGTATGACGAGGGGACCTACATTGACCTGCTGGGCCGGAACGAGAAGACCCGGAAGACCTACGTGGCCAAGTACCCGGGCAAGGGCATCCAGCAGGCTGTTCTCCACTACAAGCTCCTGGACAACAAGGAGGGCTTCTCCCTGGTGGAGATTCGCCTGGAGACCGGCCGGACCCATCAGATCCGGGCCCAGTTCTCCTCTCGGAACATGCCACTGGCAGGTGACCGGAAGTACAGCAAGTACCCGGATCCTCAGGAGTGGCAGATCGCCCTGTGGTCCAGCCACCTGAAGTTCACCCACCCGGACACCGGAGAGGAGATGGACTTCCGTCTGGCCCCGCCGGATACTGCCCCCTGGACTATGTTCAAAGAGTGATTCAAAAGGCTCTGCCCCCAAGAGGGCAGAGCCTTTGTGCATCCCCTGTGAGGGGAGCCTTTTGGCGATGATTTCCAGCAAAGAAGCATTACCATCCGGGCATACTACCAACCAGAACCTATGACATGGAGGTAATCGATATGCGTATGTTGGATCGGATCGCCCTGGCCCTGCTGGTCATCGGCGGCCTGAATTGGGGCGGCATCGGCCTCTTCGGGATGGATGTGGTTGCCGCCCTCTTCGGTGGCTCGGCTTCCATCCTCAGCCGGGTGGTCTACGTGCTGGTGTGCGTCTCTGCCCTGTGGTGCATCACCCTCTTCTTCCGGGAAGAGACCCGTGCGGACAGCGCCCGGGGAACCGCATAAAAGAACTCCCTTGCCGGCCGGCAAGGGAGTTCTTTTATGTATCAAGGGTTTTGATGACCCGGGCAGGATTGCCGCCCACCATGGTGTTGGGGGGGACATCCTTGGTGACCACAGCCCCGGCAGCCAGGATGGCCCCGTCACCGATGGTCAC
>JAFYPT010000023.1 GCA_017547425.1 Ruminiclostridium sp. | reverse complement strand
CCCTACCTGGGCATCATGACCTGCACCCAGGCTATGACCCGTAAGATGCCCGGCCGTATCGTCGGCCAGACCACCGACCACGACGGCCGCCGTGCTTTCGTCCTGACCCTGCAGGCTCGTGAGCAGCACATCCGCCGTGAGAAGGCATCCTCCAACATCTGCTCCAACGAAGCACTGTGCGCTATGACCGCTTCCGTCTACCTGGCAGCTATGGGTCCCAAGGGCCTGCGTCAGGCAGCTGAGAGTTCCGCTGCACACGCTCACTACCTGGCTGCAGAGCTGGAGAAGATCGGCTTCAAGCTGCGTGTGAACAAGCCCTTCTTCCACGAGTTCCTGACCGACTGCCCCGTCGCTCCCGAGAAGATCTGCGCTGCTCTGGAAGAGAAGGGCATCCTGGGCGGTCTGCCCGTGGATGGCGGCATCCTGTGGTGCTGCACCGAGCTGAACAGCCGTGGCGACATTGACGCTATGGTTGCAATCCTGAAGGAGGTGTGCGCATAATGAAACTGCTGTTTGAACGCAGCGTGCCCGGTCGTTGCCACGACCTGCTGCCCGCTTGCGACGTGCCCGTCGCTGAGTTCGATGCCAGCCTGCTGCGCGGCACCGCTCCCCGTCTGCCCGAGATCTCCGAGATCGATCTGGGCCGTCACTACACTGAACTGGCTAAGCAAACCCACGGCGTGAACGATGGCTTCTACCCCCTGGGCTCCTGCACCATGAAGTACAACCCCCGTGTCAACGAGGAAATGGCAGCTCTGCCCGGATTCACCCAGATCCACCCCCTGCAGCCCATCGAGACCGTTCAGGGCTGCCTGGAGGCTCTGTACACCGCTGAGCAGCTGCTGTGCGAGATCACCGGCATGGACGGCATGACCCTGCAGCCCGCAGCAGGCGCACACGGTGAGTATACCGGCCTGCAGCTGATCCGCAGCTATCACCTGTCCCGCGGCGACACCGCTCGTAACAAGATCATCGTTCCCGACTCCGCACACGGCACCAACCCCGCTTCCGCTTCCATGGTTGGCTACAAGGTGGTTTCCATCCCCTCCAACCCCGAAGGCGGCGTTGACCTGGACGCTCTGCGTGCAGCTGTCGGCCCCGATACCGCTGGTCTGATGCTGACCAACCCCAACACCGTCGGTCTGTTCGACGCCAACATCCTGGAGATCACCAAGATCGTCCACGAGGCAGGCGGCCTGTGCTACTACGACGGTGCTAACCTGAACGCAATCATGGGTCATGTCCGCCCCGGCGACATGGGCTTCGACTGCGTCCACCTGAACCTGCACAAGACCTTCTCCACCCCCCACGGCGGCGGCGGCCCCGGCAGCGGCCCTGCAGGCTGCAAGGAGTTCCTGAAGCCCTTCCTGCCCACTCCTCACGTCAAGAAGACCGAGGCTGGCTACGAGCTGTATGCTCCCGAGCAGTCCATGGGTAAGGTTCGCTCCTTCTACGGCAACTTCCTGGTCATCCTGAAGGCTCTGACCTACGTCCTGACCCTGGGTAAGGAAGGCATCCCCGAGGCATCTGCCGGTGCAGTCCTGAACGCCAACTATATGATGAGCAAGCTGGTCGGCTCCTACGACATGGCTTGCAAGGGCCTGTGCATGCACGAGTTCGTTATGGACCTGAGCCGCCAGGCACACGACCACGGCTTCACCGCTATGGACGTGGCAAAGCGTCTGCTGGACTTCGGTATGCACCCCCCCACGATGTACTTCCCCCTGATCGTCCACGAAGCTCTGATGATCGAGCCCACCGAGACCGAGAGCCCCGAGACTCTGGACGAGGCAGCAGAGGTTTACCTGCAGATCCTGGCAGAGGGTATGGCAGACGCAGAGAAGCTGCATAACGCTCCTCTGAACTGCGCCATCAGCCGTCCCGACGAAGTCGGCGCTGCACGTAACCCCATCGTCCGCTACACCTTCGAGTAATCGGACCCCTTAAAAACTAATTATTTGGAGGCGTAACATGCTCCATTCCTTGTACGTCATCCGTTCTGAGCAGAACGACCCCCGCCACAACCTGGCGCTGGAGGAGTACCTGCTCAACACGGTTGAACCCGGCCAGTGCATTTTCTACCTGTGGCAGAATCAGCGCACGGTAGTCATTGGCCGCAATCAGCATGCAGAGAATGAGTGCCGCATCCAAACACTGGAAGCAGACGGCGGACATCTTGTCCGCCGTCTGTCCGGTGGTGGAGCTGTTTACCATGATCTGGGCAACATGAACTTTACCTTCCTGGTCCGCACCGAGGACTATGACAAGGACAAGCAGACCGATGTCATCCTGCGGGCAGTCCAGAAGCTGGGGATCCATGCGGAAAAGACCGGCCGAAACGACCTGACCATCGACGGTCACAAGTTCTCCGGCCATGCGTATTTCAAAAAGGGCCAGCAGTGCTATCACCACGGCACCATCATGGTGGACGTGGATATGTCTCCCCTGGAGAAGTACCTGAACGTGTCCCCCCTGAAGCTCCAGGCCAAGGGCGTTCAGTCCGTCCGCAGCCGGGTGGCCAACCTGCGGGAGTACATCCCCGACCTGTCCATCCCCACCCTGGAGGAGGCCCTCATCGCCGCCTTCCAGGAGGTTTACGACCTGCCCATGACCATCTGGAAGGAAACCGACCTGGACCAGGCAGCCATTGCCCAGGGGCAGGCCCGGTTCTCCCAGCCCGACTGGATCTATGGCAACTGCCGTCCCCTGGACATCAGCCGGGAGGACCGTTTCGACTGGGGCATCCTGCGGATGGACTTCTCCCAGGCGGATGGGGTCATCACCGAGGCAGCCCTTTGGTCCGACGGTCTGGAACCTGACTTCCTGAGCCGTGTCCCGGCTCTGCTCCAGGGCTGCCCCCTGGAGGCCGAGACCCTCCGTGGCCGGCTGAGCCAGGACCCCCAGGCAGACTCCGCACAGATCGAGAGCATGCTCTCTTTACTTTTGAGAAATGAGGAAACTGACAATGAACTTTGATATTGCCATCATCGGCGGCGGCCCCGGCGGCTACAACGCTGCAGAAAAGGCAGCTAAGCTGGGTATGCAGGTCGTCCTGTTCGAGAAGGAAGACCTGGGCGGCACCTGCCTGAACCGTGGCTGCATGCCCACCAAGGCTCTGATCCACAGCACCGAGCTGTACGAGTCCCTGGCACACGCAAAGGAACTGGGCATCAACGTGAGCGATGTCTCCTTTGACTTCGCTGCTATGCACGCACGCAAGGCACAGATCGTCGAAGAGCTGCGCAAGGGCGTGGAGAAGCTCATGAAGGCCGGCAAGATCACCGTGGTCTATGGCCAGGCTCAGATCGCCGGTTCCGGTGTTGTCACCTGCAACGGCGAGACCTACGAGGTCAAGGACATCATCATCGCTTCCGGTTCCAAGGTTGCTTACCCCCCCATCCCCGGCATCCATGAAGAGGGTGTCTACAACAGCCGTGACATCCTGGAAGGCGAAGGCAAGATGTTCAAGTCCCTGATCATCATCGGCGGCGGCGTTGTCGGCGTTGAGTGCGCCAACATCTACAGCGCTCTGGGCTGTGAAGTCACCGTCCTGGAAGGCGCCGATCACATCCTGCCCGTCATGGACAAGGAGATCGCAACCCGTCTGGGCATGATGATGAAGAAGCGCGGCATCAAGGTCGAGGCAAAGGCTATGGTCCAGAAGATCGAAGGCACCCCCGGCAACATGTCCGTTACCTACCAGGACAAGAAGGGCAACGAGGTCGTGGTCACTGCTGAGGCTGTTCTGGCTGCTGCCGGCCGCTGCGCCAACATCGACGGCCTGTTCGCTGAGGGCGTGGAGATCGAGATGTTCAAGAACGCCATCGTGGGCGACGAAGTGGGCCGTACCAGCCTGCCCAACGTCTATGTCATTGGCGACGCCAAGGCAAAGAACATCCAGCTGGCTCACGTGGCTGAGGCACAGGGTGCCAACGCTGTGGCAGTCATCGCAGGCAAGGAGCCTCCCATTGACATGTCCGTCGTTCCCAGCTGCGTGTACACCACTCCCGAGATCGCTTCCGTCGGCATGAACGAGGACCAGGCAAAGGCAGCCGGCATTACCCCCAAGGCGGTTAAGTTCCTGACCGGCGCCAACGGCAAGTGCCTGATCGAGAACACCGACAGCGGCTACGTCAAGCTGGTCACCGACGCAGCAGACGGCCGTATCCTGGGCGCTCACCTGGTTTGCCCCCGTGCTACCGACATGATCGGCGAGCTGGCTCTGGCTGTCCAGAAGGGCATCACCGCAGAAGGTCTGCACGCTGTCATCCATCCCCACCCCACCTTCGTGGAGATGATCTCCGGCGCAGCTTCTCTGCTGGATCACTAAGATTTCATCCGTTCAGGGGCGCAGAAATGCGCCCCTGTTCCTATTGGGAGGAACCGTGAACCACAAAGCCATCACCACCCGGGTCTGGCACCTGGAGGAAGACTACCGGGACTACTGCACCCTGGTCCGGGGAGAGAAGCTGGCCATCCTCTGGGACACCGGCCAGGGGAAACAGGACCTGCGGGCCTTTCTGGAAGAGACCCTGGACACCCCGTACCTCGTGCTCAACAGCCATGGTCACACCGACCACATCGCCGGGAATCACCGGTTTGAACGGGTTTATGCCAACCGGGCGGACTGGCCTATGCTGGCCGCCCATGCCGGTCTGACCACGGGAGAGCCTCCTGTCTACGAGGTGGAGGACCTGGACCCCGGCATGGTATTCGATTTGGGAGGTCTTCACGCCCGGGTCATCTCCCTGGCGGGGCACACCCGGGGGTCTGTGGGACTTCTTCTGGAAGAGGAGGGCATCCTCCTGGCGGGGGACGGGCTGAACCCCACCCTGCTGATGCTGGGCCGGGAATCTGCCCCGGTGTCTGTCCTGAAGGAGACCCTCCGATCGGTCCAGGACCTGCCCTT
>JAFYPT010000156.1 GCA_017547425.1 Ruminiclostridium sp. | reverse complement strand
CTGCAGCGCATCGAGGAGAAGCTGGAGACCGAGTCTGAGGGCCGTCTGGACGTCACTCTGTACCCCTCTTCCCAGCTGGGTGACTACACCCTGACCTTCCAGGAGCTGAGCGAAGGCACTGTCGACCTGGCTCTGATTCCCATCCCCTCTGAGTATGACTCCCGCCTGGAGATGAACTTCATCCCCTACCTGTTCAACGGCTATGACGGCCTGCAGGACGGCTTCGGCGAGGGTTCCTACTTCTTCGAGAAGTACACCGAGATCATGGGCGAGCTGAACATCAAGCTGCTGGGTATGTACGTTGAGGGTATGATCGGCTTCGGCTTCGTTCCCGAACCCGTTGGCTACAACGACGTCACCGTCGACAAGGGCCTGATGGTCCGTGCTCCCGCTATCGAGGTCTACAACCTGGTCACCGAGGACATGGGCTACTCCGCAACCACCATTGCTTATGCTGACCTGTACACCGCAATGCAGACCGGCGTTTGCGACGGCTGGATTGGCGGCACTCCCCAGCTGAACTACTCCGACTTCCGCGACGTTATCAAGTACTATGTCCCCTACAACGTCTTCGCTGAGAACATCGGCTTCCTGATGAGCCAGGATGTCTTCAACGGCATGCCCGAGGACCTGCAGGCTCTGATCACCGCAACCTTCACCGAGGAATCTGTCAACTCCTTCACCACTGCTAAGACCGCTGACGAAGAGGCTATGCAGAAGATGACCGAGTACGGCATCACCATCCTGGAGCTGACCGACGACGAGATGCAGGCTTACATCGACCACGTCATCGCTACCACTTGGCCCAAGCTGTCCAAGAACATCGGCGAGGACATCCTGAACGGTCTGATCGAGGCTAACACCGCTGCTGCTGAGGCTTAATCGGTAACGTTTGTTACGAAACATGGTTTGATCGATACCAGCCAATCTGTATGGATTAAACTCTACATTGAGCCGGGGTGCCCCGTGGTACCCCGGCTCTTTTCTGAAAAGAAAAACTATTACTGCTTTAGAATTAAAGGGAGAGTAATTCAATGTCTTCTAAATCCTTTGACCTGACGCAGTCCCTGGCATGGAAGGGCCTTTCTGAGGTCATTCGTTGGCTGATGATCGCTTGCAGCGTCATCTCCACCGGCTGCATGGTCTATTCTGTGGTCCTGCGTTATGTTTTCAAGGGTAACTTCTATGGTTCCGACGAAGTTATCATGCTCTTCGCCTTCTGGCTGTACTTCATGGGTGCAGTCTATGGCTCCTACGAGAACAGCCACATCAAGGCTGACCTGCTGAACGTTTACATCAAGAATATGCGCAAGAAGGATGCGGTTGCTCTGCTGGGTCAGTTCCTGACTATCGTTGTCAACACCATCGTTCTGGTTTGGGCTACCCGCTACTTTGGCTCCGAGATTGCTAAGGGCGGTCTGTCCACTGCACTGAAGATTCCCCTGGTTATCCCCAAGTCCGCAGTCTTCTTCGGCTTCCTGCTGATGGAGTTCTATCATGTGGTCTACTTTATCAAGAATACTCTGGCCTTTATCCGTAAGGGCTATTTCTCTGAGCCTCAGGACGGCGACTATGTCACCGATGCTCTGAAGGCTAAGTTCCCTGAGTGCTCTGCACCCACCAAGGCCGAAGTTGAGGCCGCAAAGGCAGCAGAAGCTGCAAATGAAGCAAAGGAGGCGAACGAGTAATGGATATCGAAGTTATTATTAGTGTTGTTATTCTGGTCGTTGGCCTGATTCTGGGTATGCCCATTCCCTTCGCTTTTGGCGGTTCTTTTCTGTGGCTGACCTATACCATGAACTTTAACCCCAACACCCTGCTGGCCTCTGGTTATACCCAGATCAACTCCGTCGTTCTGCTGGCTATTCCTCTGTTCGTTCTGGCTGGTAAGATCATGGAGAAGGGCAACATTGGTGACGCTCTGATCGGCCTTGTCGAACGTTTTGTCGGTAAGGCAAAGAGCGGCTTGGGTGCTGTTTCTGTTATCGTTAGTGCGGTCTTCGGTTCCATCTCTGGTTCCGCATCCGCAACCCTGTCCTGCATCGGTTCTCTGATGTACCCCCGTATGCTGAAGGCTGGCTACCCCACCGGTTACACCGCTGCTCTGCTGGCAGCTGCTTGCCCCCTGGGTCTGCTGATCCCTCCCAGCTCCGCACAGATCCTGTACGCATGGTCTTCTGGTACCTCCGTTCTGGCCTGCTTCACCGCTACGGTTGTCCCCGGTATCATCCTGGTGGTCTTCCTGTGCCTGGTGAACGCTGTCATGTGCCGTAAGATGGACATCCGTCAGCCTGAGAAGGAAGAAGGTTCCTGGCTGGCTAACACCGGTAAGGCAACCCTGCATGCGATTCCCGCACTGATCATGCCCGTCATCATCCTGGGCGGTATCTACGGCGGTATCATGACCGCAACTGAAGCAGCTGCTATCTCCGTTGCTTATGCAATTCCTGTTGGCTTCCTGGTCTACAAGGGCCTGAAGGGTAAGACCTTCATTCAGGCACTGACTGAGTCTGCTTCCACCACTGGTGTTATCATGGTCATGTTCTTCATGGTTATGATCTTCTCCAAGTTGCTGACCATGCTGAACGTCCCCACTCAGATTGCTGAGTCTCTGCTGAGCCTGACCGACAATAAGATCGTCATTCTGCTGATGATCAACATCTTCATGGTCATCATCGGTATGATTATGGACGATACTTCCGGCATCCTGCTGTGCACCCCCATCCTGCTGCCCATCGTCACTGGCATCGGTGTGCACCCCGTCCATTTTGCAGCAATCCTGGGCGTGAACCTGGGTATGGGTAACATCACTCCTCCCACCGCTCCCATGCTGTACCTGTCCGGCCGTGTTGTTGGCGCAAAGATCAACACCATGCTGAAGCCCATCATGATCTTCATCATCTTCGCATGGATTCCCACTCTGCTGATGACCACCTACATCCCCGCAGTTGCAACCACTCTGCCCGGCATCCTGATGCCCCAGCTGTTTGCATAATTTTTGGATAAAAGAGACCGATTGCTTGTCAATCGGTCTCTTTTGCTATATCATAGGAGAGAAGGGAAGTGAACCCATATGAATATTATTATGAATAAACGATTTGAATATAAGGACCTTCCGGATATGCGGGAGATCCACAGTCAGATCGATAAGATTGCTGCACAGACTACCATTGGTGAGACGTTGTTCTTTCGACATCACGGGGTCAAGTCCGAAGCGGAGTTTAAAAGGAAGGCCATGCAGGAGGGCTTCATCTCCAAGCACTCCCACATTGGCTGGAACTCCTGGGATGAGACGGCTAAAAACGTGGAGTATATCTACCGGGAACTGGAGCGTCGCGGCAGCTATATTACCCGCATGGGCTTCATCTTCGATTGGGTCATGGGTGTGCCGGAGGAGTATCGCTCCAAGCTCCAGCCGGGCACAGGCCTCATTTTTAAGACCCCGGAAGAGTGGAAGGCGATTGGCCAGATTGCGCCCATACAGCCCCATATGAGCGACCATATGATCGGCTGTCCCAATGCCCTGGAAAATGCCAGATTGGCTCTGGAGGCCGGTGTGACCTCTCTGGGCAATGTGTCCCATTACTTTACCTACGAGTACCCCGGTATCGAGCTGGAGCGGGAGCGAACGGTGAACTCCCTGCTGGCCTTTGGCCTCATGGGAAAATTTGACGGCACCATCGTCCACTCCAACCTGGATGACGGCTACGGCAACCAGTTCCATGACCTGGCCAACCTGACGGGCTGGACCATGATCGAACGCTATCTGGTGGAGGAGCTTCTGGGGGCCTCCATGACCTTCTCTTATGGAAATCTCTTCAGCGATCCCATTTCTCGCATCGTGTTCAACATGGTCTGCGATGCCACCAATGTGAAAAATACCCCCGGCACCATGACCTTTGGCAACACCATCGACTATGGCCTGGATTTCTCCAAAAACTACGGCGCTCTGTCCAGCTTCTCCCTGGCGGATGCCATCTGCCAGCGCCACAAGCCTACCGGTCATGCGGTGGCTTCCGTGCCGGTCTCTGAGGCCTGCCGGATCCCCACGGCCGATGAGATCATTGACGGGCATCTGTGCGTGGATATGATGATCGAAAAGGCCGCCCTGTATGAGCCCTATGTGAACTGGACGGCTGTGGAAGCAGAGCGGGATGTCCTGCTGGCCTGCGGTCGGGTTTTCTTTGAGCGAGTCATGAACGGCCTGGATGACCTGGGTGTAGATCTGAAACACCCAGGCGAGATCTTCGCTGCCCTGAAGGCCATCGGTGCCGAACAGCTGGAGGCCAACTTCGGCGTGGGCAAGAAGGAAAAGACTGCCCTCCGTGGGCGGGAACCCGTTCGGCCCACGGACATCATCAAGACCCTCCAGACTAAGCAGAAGAAGATGTTCCTGTCTGCCGGTAAGGTGGAAGGAGAGCTCTCCGGCAAAATCGCCCTGATTGGTTCCACAGACATCCACGACTACGGCAAAGAGCTGGTGAAGTCCCTGTGTAATAAGGCTGGGGCTGAGGTTTTTGACCTGGGTACCTATGTGACGGTGGAGGAGATAATCGAGAATCTTCTGGAGACCGAGAGCAAGGTGGTCATCGTCAGCACCTACAACGGCATTGCTTTGAGCTTTGCAAAAGACCTGATCACAGCCCTGGAAGAGAATGAGATGACCGATGTGGTCCTCATCATGGGCGGTCTGTTGAACGAGAATCTGGACGGCAGCCAGTTGGCTGTGGATGTGACCCAGGAGCTCTGTGCTCTGGGAGTCAACTGCGATAACCAGATGGAGACTATAGTCCCCACCATCAAGAAGATCTACGAAGGGACCTACCAGAGATGAGCAGCCCTCGATATGTCATCCTAACAGACTTTGGCAGCACCTTCACGAAAGTGGTGGTGGCTGATCTGTCGGAGCGAAAAATGGTGCTGACCGATCGGTTTCCCTCCACCGTTTCCTACGATGCCCGTATTGGCCTGGAGCAGTGTTTCGATGCGGCCCGTAAAGCGATTGGGGAGGAGGCATTTGCCCGAGCCCTAAAGCTGTCCTCCTCCAGTGCCGCCGGAGGCCTTCGGATGGGGGTGGTGGGACTTTCCAAGACCCTCAGTGCCCAGGCGGGTAGAAGCGCGGCCTTTGGGGCAGGGGCCAAGATCCTGCATACATGCGCCGGGCGATTGAAGGTGGAAGATATTTCCTGCCTGGAAGAACTCCCTCTGGAGATCCTCCTGTTCTGCGGTGGGTACGAAAACAGCGGGACAAAAGTACTCCTTCACAACGCAGAGCTCCTGGCTGGGAGCGGTCTGCACATCCCTATCATTTACGCTGGTAACTCTGCCGCGGCCTCTGAGGTTCGTCGGCTGCTGACCCAGGGGAAGAAAGAGTGCTATCTGGCCCGAAATATCATCCCCAACGTGGGTCAGATCGACAAAAGCCAGGTAGAGGAGATCATCCGGGAAGTCTTCCTCCATCGCATCATCAACATGAAAGGGCTGGACAAGGTGTCTGGTCTCCTGGACCGGATGGTGATGCCCACCCCGGCGGCAGTTTTGTCTGCCGGGGAACTGTTGGCCCGGGGGACCCCGACCCAGCCGGGCTTTGGGGACCTGATGATCGTGGATGTGGGTGGAGCCACCACGGACATCCACTCCTATGCCCAGCAGATGCCCTATGAAGGAGCCAAGGTGGTGGGGACTCCCGAGCCCTATGGTAAGCGCACCGTGGAAGGGGACCTGGGCATGCGGGAGTCCTCCAATTCCCTGTGTGATGAGATCGGACTGGACCGGATGATTCGCGAAACCGGCCTCTCTTCGGAAGAGATCCAGTCTGTCATTTCCCATTGGATCACTCAGAATCGGGATCTGGCCCGGGAAGAGTCCCAGAAGAAGGTGGACAAAGCCCTGGCTGAGGGTGCTGTCCGCATCTCTGCCTGTCGTCATGCGGGGCAGATCCAGCGTGTGTCCTCTGCGGGGGTGAAGACTCTGCAGCATGGCAAAAACCTGACTTCCGTTGGAACCGTCATCGGCACCGGCGGTGCTCTGGTGTTCAGCGGCCATGGGGCAACGGCCCTGGGGCAGGTCCTGCGTAATTCTGAACGTGAACCGGATATCCTCCTGCCAGAGGAAGCAGACTGTTACCTGGATGCAGATTACGTCTTCTTTGCTGGGGGACTCCTCCGGGAGATAGACGAAGAGGCCGCATTTGCCATCATGAAAAATAGTCTGAAAAAAGTATGAAAACAGCCCATCTGTACGTAACAGATGGGCTGTCGCTGTGTCAAGGTTTGCAGCTACCGCAGGGGTCATAGCCCTGGGCAATGAGATCCTCCCGGCTGCCGAAGTATTCCAGGCGGTTGTCCTCGGCCAGTTTTTCTGCGCTGCCACAGGTGGCCTCGTGGAATTTTTCCGAGCTAAGATTCACCACATACATGGTGGTGCTTTCGGAAGAGGGGGGAGATTCCTCACCATTCAGCCAGCTTTCCCCGGTGGCGTAGTCGATGGAAACACCGGGCTGGACATTGTAGCAAAAGACGTTGAAGCAGATGGCATCGCCCTCATCCTCCACCGACCAGGCCTCCATGAGAACACCCTGGGCCACCAGATCCTCCCCGTCAAAGATGGGAGTAACCCGATACAAGACGTGGTTCCCGGTCTCCTGGACGTAGTCTGCCACCATGTTTTCGAAGGGAAGCATCCCGTCCACATTCAGGTAGCGGGTGCCGGTGATGAGATTTTCTGCTCTGGCGTTCTCGCCGGTAAGCTGAAAGCCGATGAGGTGACAGCGGTTGTAGAGGTATTTTCCATCCACGCAGTCATACTTGGCAGTCTGCCAGCCGGAGGGCTTTACATGGCCGATACTACCCCGTTCTTCTGTGGGCATGGTTTCCAGCCCCACACAGGCAGAGACTTCGCCGCAGCGATTCAGGTAATCCAGCTCGCCGTAATCCTCGTAGGCCGTTGTAGTCAGTTCCTCCTCAGTGAAGAATGGAATATTTCCGTTGACGGCTACATAGGAATCCCCAGAGTATGCGGGGATGGCATCCAAAGAGACTACGGACTCCGTGCTGACAGAGCAGCCGCTCAGAAGAAATCCAAAGAGGAGCAGGAGAGGGGCCAACAGGCGACAGTATCGTTTCATCGGGTGTATACCTCCTCGGTGATGGTTTTGTGGGAAGAACCGGGAAACTCCTGGGTGCTTTGCAGTGTAAACTGACTCAGGTCCAGTGGGAAGACGGTGTCCGCCGGGTAGTCCCGGTTCCAGCGATAGAGGATGATCCCCTCTGTTTGCCTTTCCCAGGGAAGCAGTTCCGTGTTTTCTGCAAAACAGAATTCCCCAGGTGCGGCCTGAGAGAGAAAATCCTCAGCAACAGTAACATGAGAGGGGAGACCCTCCTTGAACTGCTTGGCAGAATACCCGTTCATCCAGAGCCTGGTTTCCTTGGTGACCTCCAGGATGTGACTTCGAAGGACACGATCCTGACTCTGCCGACAATGGTTGAAGAGCATTCCCATTTTGTTGTCCACACAGGCGATGACGATCATAAGTTCTTTCCTTTCGTGTTTTCTGGTCAGTATTGTAGCTTTTGCGGGGAACCTTGTCAAGGGAGGGGGACGTCAAGGAAATCATCCAAGTACCGTGATATGGTCACGGTGAAAAAGCCGTCCTCCGGGTATACTAGGCATAACAAAAAATCCTGCCAAGAAGGAGGATCACACATGAAACACATTCATGATATCATCATCATCGGGGGAGGTCCCGGTGGTTATACCGCAGCCCTGTACGGCGCAAGAGCCGGTCTGGACACCTTGCTTCTGGAGAAACTGGCTCCGGGTGGTCAGATGTCCATGACCTTCCAAATCGACAACTACCCCGGGTTTGACGAAGGCGTCAACGGCTATATCCTGGGAGACAAGATGAAGAAGGGCGCAGAACGCTTTGGGGCACAGACCAAGCTGGCTGAAGTCCTGGCGGTCAACCTGGAAGGGGAGATCAAGGAAGTGGTCACCCAAAACGAGACCTACTATGGCCGTTCTGTGATCCTGGCCACCGGCGCAGCCACCAAGGAGCTGGGCCTTCCCGGCGAGAAAGAACTGGTTGGCCGTGGTGTCAGCTACTGCGCCGCCTGCGACGGTATGTTCTACCGGGGTAAGACCGTGGTCATTGTGGGTGGCGGCAACACGGCCGCAGCCGATGCCATCCAGCTCTCCCGCCTTTGCGAAAAGGTTATTCTGGTCCACCGGCGGGATACCCTCCGGGCAACCAGAGTCTATCATAAGCCCCTGGCGGAGGCTGAAAACGTGGAGATCCTCTGGAACAGCCAGGTGACTGAGCTGATGGAAGAGGGACGACTCACCGGTGTCCGCATCAGAAATAACATCACCGGCGTGGAGCTGGCCGTTCCCTGTGACGGCATTTTTGTGAGCATCGGCCGCCAGCCCTCCACGGAATTGGTCAAGGACCAGGTGGAGCTGGATCCTGCGGGCTATATCCTGGCAGATGAGTCCACCCGGACCAATCTCCCCGGTGTCTTTGCTGTGGGCGATGTGCGGACCAAGGTCCTCCGTCAGGTGGTCACCGCTGTCTCGGACGGTGCTGTGGCAGCCCACATGGCAGACGAATATTTAACGGCACAGTAAAAAACGGACTGTATGGATCACCATACAGTCTGTTTTTATTATTTACGCTTATGATTCTTCTTTCGGCGGATCACACGGACGATGAGTAATACCAACAGGATCATCACCAGGAGAACACCCAGCACGATCAGGGTGGGAGGACCGGGATTTTTGATGAGGTCTATGGGGTTCCAGTTATCGTCCACGATTTTCCGGCCCTGGGAACCGCTGTATTCCTCGGAAACAGTCCCCATGCTCTCCAGGTAAGAGGCCAAGGCGTACCACTCCTTGATTTCGTTGCCGTTTTCATCGTGGAGAATGAAGGCTTCCAGGTCAGTGATTGCGTTGCCCTGGGCATCCCTGGGGGTGATGCTCAGGATGCCGAAGGACTTGTCGTTGACTGCCTCCAGCATCTGACCACAGTAGAGACTGGTAACCACCCGGTAGAGTTTATCATCCTCGATGGGGAGGGTGGTGCCGTCCTCCAGGACCTGGGCACATTCCGTAACCTTGTCAAAGAGCATCCGATTGGGATTGAAGGTAAAGGTCATGCCAGTGAAGTGCAACTGAGCCGCAGACATGAGAGCGGTCACCGAGGCATCCACCTCAAAGGCGTTTTTCAGGTCTTTACCGGTGAGCCAGACGGAAACCAGGGGATAGCCGGGGACTCCATCTGCGCCGACACCCAGGGAGGAGACGTTAAACACATCGGAGACGGTGATGTCACCCGTGGCAAAGGACTCCCGGATGACACCGTTGGCGGTGAGGGCAAAGTCTACGGGGATGTAGGCATCTCCTTCGGCTTCTTTCACTGCCCAGCGGTAGGAGTCGGCGATGAGGTTGCCCAGGGAGGACTCCCGATGGTATGCGGAAAGGTCACTTTGGCTGTCAAAGACATAGGGGTTGGTGGCCAGGACCTGGTCATAGGTGAGGCCGCCGAACCGGGTTAGGTAATCCTCCTCCACCAGTCGCTTGTACTCTTCCACCTGGACGGTCATGGCCTCGGCTTCTGCCACCGTGCTGTCAATGGGGATCAGTTTGTAGTCACGGAAAGAGAGTTTCTCCCCGGTGAGGGTCATGGTCAGCACACCCAGGTTTTTGCTGTACTCACCGCAGGACACGATGTAGGTGTCACCCACCACCAGAGGCTCTTCCAGGGTAGAATGGGTGTGGCCGGAGATGATCACATCAATGCCGTCCACGTTGGCAGCCAGCTGTTCATCCTCGGACTTTTCCGGGTCCTCATGGGTGCCGCTGTGGGACAGGCAGACTACCACCCGGGGTTCGGGCACATGCTGGGTGATCCAGTCCACGGTGTCCTGGGCGGCAGTCACAGGGTCCTCCAGGGTCATGCCGGACATGGGGGCGCACTCGTCGGCGTCAAACCCCATGATGCCAAAGACAGCGTAATTGATGCCCCCGCGCTGGATGACGGTATAGTCCTGGACGCCGTACTTGTCAAAGGCTTCCCAGACCATGGCGTCGGTCTGGTCATAGTCGGGATCTCCCTGACGGGGAGGCATATAGTTTACCTGGACGATGGAGGGGACAGGTTCCCCACTGTCCAAGGCAGCATTGAGCATATCGGCAAGACCGGAAGCCCGATAGTCGTACTCGTGATTGCCGAAGGTGGTCACGTCATAGCCCAGAGCACCCATGCTGCGCAGTTCGGCCGCCTGGGTGGCGTATACCGTCTGGAACAGGGATCCCATGGAGAAGTCACCGCCGTCCACCAGGACTGCATCGGGATGGAGGAGCTTCTGCTGGTCAATGACGGTCTTCAGCCGGGCATATCCGCCGTAGGAATTGCCCTCCTCGTCGTTGGCAGGGAGCAGGTGGGAGTGAAGGTCATGGGTAAAGAGAATGGTGACCTCCTGTCCAGCGGCAGTGGGGGCGGCCAGGGCAGAGGGTAGTAGACCCACCAAGAGCTGAAAAACAAGGATAATACTAAATATTTGTTTCATAATGAAACACATCCTTTACAAGGATAGTAAAACAGCGGCTCTGTTATACAGAGCCGCTGAATGCTTATATTTAAGCCTTTGCGGCAGCCTGACGCTCCAGATACTCGTCGTAAGTCATCTTGCGGTCAATGAGTTTACCGTCTTCGGTGAAGTCAAAGACACGGTTGCAGACGGTCTGGATCATCTGGTGATCGTGGGAGGCCAGCAGGACGTTGCACTTAACAGCTTCCAGGCCGTTGTTCAGGGCTGCGATGGACTCCAGATCCAGGTGGTTGGTGGGCTGATCCAGCATCAGGACGTTGGCGCCGGACAGCATCATGCGGGAGAGCATGCAGCGGACCTTCTCGCCACCGGAGATGACCTTCACGGGCTTGTAGACTTCGTCACCGGAGAAGAGCATACGGCCCAGGAAGCCGCGCAGGTACTGCTCCTGAGGATCGGGGGAGAACTGACGCAGCCATTCGATCAGGTTGTCGTCGTTGTCGTGGAAGTAGGGGGTGTTGTCCTTGGGGAAGTAGGAGTAGGTTGCGGTCTGGCCCCACTTGACGGTGCCTTCGTCGGGCTCCATCTCGCCGGCCAGGATCTTCAGCAGAGCGGTGTGAGCGTTCTCGTTCTCACCGATGAAAGCGACCTTGTCGCCGTGCTCCAGGATGAAGGAAACCTCGTCCAGGACCTTCACGCCGTCGATGGTCTTGGAGACCTTGGTGACGAACAGGATGTCCTTGCCCACTTCACGGTCGGGGTGGAAGGCAACCCAGGGATAGCGGCGGGAGGAAGCGGGCATCTCCTCGATGCTCAGCTTGTCCAGCAGCTTGCGGCGTGCGGTTGCCTGCTTGGACTTGGACTTGTTGGCGGAGAAGCGGGAGATGAAGTCCTGCAGTTCCTTGATCTTCTCGGAGTTGCGCTTGTTCTGCTGACGGATCAGCTGCTGGACCAGCTGAGAAGATTCGTACCAGAAGTCGTAGTTGCCCACGTACATCTTGATCTTGCCGTAGTCGATGTCGACGATGTGGGTGCAGACGGTGTTCAGGAAGTGACGGTCATGGCTGACCACGATGACGGTGCCCTCAAACTCCAGCAGGAAGTCTTCCAGCCAATTGGTGGCGTCGATGTCCAGGTTGTTGGTAGGCTCGTCCATCATCAGGATGTCGGGGTTGCCGAACAGAGCCTGAGCCAGCAGGACCTTAACCTTCAGACGGGCGTCCAGAGTGGCCATGTCGTTGTAGTGCAGGTCCACGTCGATGCCCAGACCCTGGAGGATCCGGCTGGCATCGGATTCTGCTTCCCAGCCGCCCAGCTCTGCGAACTCGGTCTCCAGCTCGCAGGCCAGCAGGCCGTCTTCGTCGGTCATCTCTTCCTTTGCGTAGATGGCGTCCTTCTGCTTGCCGATGTCATACAGGTGCTTGTTGCCCATGATGACGGTGTCCATAACATTGTATGCGTCATAGGCGTTCTGATCCTGCTTCAGAACGGACATACGGGTCTTGGGCAGAATGGAAACTTCACCGCTGGTGGAATCCAGATCGCCGGAAAGGATCTTCAGGAAGGTGGACTTACCGGCGCCGTTGGCACCGATAATGCCGTAGCAGTTGCCCTTGGTGAACTGCAGGTCCACGTTGGAGAACAGGGGCTGGCCGCTGTACTGGAGGCTCAGGTTAGAAACAGTGATCATTTGTGAACTCCTTACATATCAAAATAGTAAAAACTAAACGTATACCATTGCATAGGGAAAGGGAGTAGAAAGCGCAGGCGCATACTACCCCTTTTACCATTAAAAATATACCATGCCAGAAACAATAAGTCAATGTTTGCAACAGAAATCAAAGTGATTCAGAGAGCCCTTCTGCTATGATATTTGCCCAAGAATTTCTTGAAAACCAGCGCACCAGTATGCTAAAATAGAACCAAATTTTTCTCCTGAGGAGGCTGGATATCATGAGCATTCGAATTGGCATTATGGGTTACGGCAATCTGGGCCGGGGCATTGAGTGTGCCATCAAGCAGAACGAGGATATGGAGCTGAAGGCAGTCTTTACCCGCCGGGCTCCCGAGACGGTTTCTATTCTGACCGAGGGGGTCTCTGTGTATCCCGCTGATCAGATTTTAGATTACAAGGAAGAGATCGACGTTCTCATTCTCTGTGGCGGCAGCGCCACCGACCTGCCTGTTCAGACCCCGGAGTATGCCAAGCATTTCCACGTGGTGGACAGCTTTGACACCCACGCCAAGATCCCCCAGCACTTCGCGGCTGTGGATGCCAGCGCCCAGGAAGGCGGCAAGGTGGCTGTGATCTCCTGCGGCTGGGACCCCGGTATGTTCTCTCTGAACCGCCTGTACGCCGGTGCTGTGCTGCCTGTGGGCCAGGACTATACCTTCTGGGGCAAGGGCGTCAGCCAGGGCCACTCGGATGCCATCCGCCGGGTAGAGGGCGTGGTGGACGCCAAGCAGTACACCATCCCCGTGGACGAGGCTCTGGAGGCTGTCCGCAGCGGCAGCAACCCTGCGCTCACCACCCGCCAGAAGCACCTGCGTGAGTGCTTCGTGGTGGCCGCCGAGGGGGCAGACAAGGCAAAGATCGAGGAAGAGATCAAGACCATGCCCAACTATTTTGCTGACTACGACACCATTGTCCACTTCATCTCCAAGGAAGAGCTGGACCGGGATCACAGCGGCATCCCCCACGGCGGCTTCGTCATCCGCTCCGGCAAAACCGGTTGGGAAGGGGAGAACAGCCACATCATCGAGTATAGCCTGAAGCTGGACTCCAACCCCGAGTTCACCGCCAGCGTTATTGCAGCTTTTGCCCGTGCTGCCTATCGAATGGGTCAGGAGGGTGCCAAAGGCTGCAAGACCGTCTTTGACATTCCCCCTGCTTACCTCAGCGCCATGTCCGGCGAAGAACTCCGTGCTCATCTTCTGTAATTTAGACGTGATAAAAGCCGATTGCCTGCAGGCAATCGGCTTTTGTTTGTGCAGAAATCAGAATGCAACTTTCATGAACAGGGCCACCAGGCACAGGATGAGGGCACAGGGAACATAAAGGTAACGGCCTGCATTGTACCAGAGGTTTCCGCGGGGCTTGGACACGCTCTTGTTGATCTCCTTCATGAGATCGTCCTTCTTCATGATCCAGAACCAGGACACAGCGCCCAGGGTAGCGCCGATGGGGATGATGTAGATGGAGACGATGTCCATCCAGGGGCCCCAGTTGAAGATGGGCTCCATGCTCAGACCGAAGCCCAGGCAGACCACGCACAACAGCACCAGGACCACCTTGCGGTTAAGCTTGGGGAACTTGTTCTGGAGGGACTCGCCCACGGCTTCAAACATGTTCTGCAGGGAGCTGACGCCGGCAAAGACCATGGCAGTGTACAGGATGATGGCGAAGAGCTGGCCCATGGGGATATCCTGGAGGATACGGGGCAGGGTAACAAACAGGAGGGAAGGTCCGGCACCCACGTCCAGGTCATAGGCAAAGCAGGCGGGGATGATAACCAGAGCGGCTACCATGGCTGCGATGGTATCGAAGAGGGCAGTGCGGGTAGCTACATGGACCACGTCCTGTTCATCGCCCAGGTAGGCACCGTAAACGATCATGCCGCTGCCGGTGACGGACAGGGAGAAGAAGGCCTGACCCATGGCCCAAATCCAGACCATGGGATCCTTCAGGGCATTCCAGTCGGGGGTGAACATGAACTTGTAGCCCTCTGCTGCACCTGGCAGCAGGGCAACACGGACGGCCAGGACCACAAAGATGATGAAGAACACAGGCATCATGATCTTGTTGGTCTTCTCGATGCTCTTGGCACCCAGCAGCAGGGTCAGCAGGGTGCCCACCACCACGATCACATGGAAGGGGATCACGGAAAACTCGGTGGTGGAGAAGGTGCCGAACCAGGTCTCAGTATCGACGGTCATGAGCTCACCGGTGATGGAGCTGAAGAAAGCTTTCAGCACATAGGCCACGATGATGGCGTAACCAATGGCAATGCACATGGAGCCTGCCAGAGGCAGCCAACCCAGAACGCCGCCAGCCTTGCCCATGGTGTCATTGCGGGTAGCCCAGGCGTTCTGATAGGAACCCAGGGTACCGGTGCGAGAACGACGGCCGATGGCATATTCGGCAGACAGACCAACAGCACCGAAGAGAGCTACGAAAATCAGATAGGCGATCAGGAAGGCGCTGCCGCCATAGGAGCCCATCTTTGCGGGGAAGCCCCAGACGTTTGCCATGCCAACGGCAGAGCCCACAGAGGCTAGAATGAAGCCCCATTTGGTGGCAAACTTTGCGTTTTTCTTTTCTGTCATGGATAAAGTCCTCTCTTGACTAAATTTCATACTGATTTATAATAACAAATAATCAGCATTTGTCAAATTGATAGATTCTATCAAATGCATTATAAATTATTATAGGGAGGGACTATGGAAGTAAGAAGTTTAACGACCTTTATTCAGGTGGCCGAGTCCGGGAGTTTCTCCCGAGCGGCAGAAAAATTGGGATATTCTCAGCCAACAGTTTCGGTTCAAATCAAGGGACTGGAAGAGGAGTTGGGCATCCGACTCTTTGACCGGATCGGCCACACGGTCCGTCTCACTGAGCAGGGGAGAGATGTTCTGGCTCAGGCACAGAAAATTTGCCACATGTGCCAGGAACTGTCACAGGGAACCGCGCCGAAAAGCCGGACGAAAAGTGTCATCCGTCTGGCCATGGCAGATTCCCTGGCCTCCATCCTGTTGAAAAAGGGGTTTTCTGCATTTCGGAACGCCTATCCCAATATTTCCATTCGTCTTACCACAGCGGGCACATCCACCCTGCTGGAACTCCTGGACCACAATGAGGCGGACATCGTCTGCACCCTGGACAGCCATACCTATGACACCAACTATGTGATCGCCAGCGAGGAAAAGATCGGCGTTCACTTTGTGGTGTCTTCTAATAATCCTCTGTCCCGGGCAAAACGCCTCACCAAGGAGGACCTGCTCACCCAGGACTTCCTCCTGACGGAAAAGGGGATGAGCTATCGCCGCCTCCTGGACGAGTGGCTGGCCAAGGACTCCCTGGAGATCCAGCCGGTCCTGGAAAACGGCAGCGCAGACACCCTCTGTCAACTTGTGGAGGACGGCATCGGCATGTCCTTCCTGCCGGACTATGTGACCGAAGGGGCTGTTCAGCGGGGAACCATCGTCCGGCTGGATGTGGAGGGCTTTGCCCCTGAACTGTGGAAGCAGCTTCTCTACCACCGGGACAAATGGCTGTCCCTGCCAATGGAGTCGGTGATCGAGTATCTTTCCGGTATTTTGCTCCATCATGAGGAGTAAAGAGGAAGAATATCATCCTCCGTGAAAAAACTATAGACAGAATTTCTATCATCAGATAAGATGGTAACAAACACTGATAGGCAAGGAGCTTGCTATGGAACAGAAAAAGATAGGTCTCATCATCAATCCGGTGGCCGGACTGGGCGGCAGCGTTGGTCTGAAGGGCAGTGACGGCTTGGTGGAAGAGGCATTGGCACGGGGGGCTGTCCCCCAGTCGGAACAGCGGGCAAGGGTCGCACTTCGGGAGCTGCTCCCCTTGGGCAACACCATCACGGTCTACACAGGCCCTGGCAGCATGGGTGAAAATCTGGCCAAAGAACTGGGCTTCTCTTCTGTGGTTATGGAGGGAATCCGAACCGGCCAGACCTCTGCGGAAGACACCAAGGCTCTCTCTGGTTGGCTTCAGGAACAGAAGGTTGACCTGATCCTCTTCGTAGGCGGCGACGGCACTGCCCGGGATATCTGCGCTGAGGCACGGGAGGACGCCGTGTTTCTGGGGGTCCCTGCCGGGGTGAAGATCCATTCTCCTGTCTATGCCCGCAGTCCTTCCTCTGCAGGACAGCTGGCTGCCCTCTATCTCCAGGGGCAGGTCACCTCCGTGGTGGAGAGCGAAGTGCTGGACATTGACGAGAGCCAATACCGCCAGGAGATCATCAACACCAAGCTGTACGGCTATCTGCGTATTCCCGGCAATCCCGACTACACCCAGTGCAGCAAGTGCAGTTCTGCCGCCAGCGAGGAGGAGACCTTTGCCGCCATCGCTGCCTATGTGGCAGATGACATGGAAAAGGACACCTATTATATCGTTGGCGCGGGCACTACAACCCGGGCGCTCATGCGTGAGCTGGAGCTGGAAAACACCCTCATCGGTGTGGACCTGGTGTACAACTATGAGCTGGTGGCCAATGACGTTTACGGCAGCCAGATCCTGGATCTCATTGGGGACAAGCCGGTCAAACTGGTGGTCACCGTCACTGGCGGTCAGGGCTTCCTGTTTGGACGCGGAAACCAGCAGCTCACCCCCGAGGTCCTGCGCCGCGTGGGCAAGGAAAACATCATGATCCTGGCCACCCGAGAGAAAATCATGAATCTGAAGGGACAGCCCCTGCTGGTGGACACCGGAGATGCGGAACTGGATGAATACCTCTCCGGCTATCACTTCCTGATTTGCGGCTACAACGAGACGTATGTTTACAAGGTAAGTCCGGGATAATTCCGCATACAACCAGACAGCCATTTTATAAACATGAAAAAGAGTCCCGGAAAACCTTGATAGTACAGGGTTTTCCGGGACTCAAAAGTTTAATTTAGTGTCGTAGGGGAACGTTTTTTGTTCTTGAAGGGGCAAAAACGCTTAGCGTCCCGGGCGAAGCCCAGGTCAGCCCTACTCCATGGTGAAACGGCTTAAAATGTTCTGTTTTCCTTGTATTTAATCGGAGTTCACAAGGTTAAGGGTATAAAAAATGACCTCGTACCGGAATGGTACAAGGTCATTTTTGCTATGTCGGAGGATAAAGGGGATAGCCCTAGGGAGACCAAAAAACGTTTCCCTACGACATTTAACTTCCGCCATATAAAAATCCTCCTATGAGTGAGTGTTGAGAAATAATCCCTTCACTGGCTAGGACATTTACCGGAGAAAAATCAACGGTTTTTTGTGTCCTCATTTGTCCTCACACGAAAATTTTTATTTTTCGCCTACCTATGAGACTTGAGAGATAAGGTGCTGAAAAGAATAAAAAAGCTCTCAAATCTAACCAGAAACAGTTAGATTTGAGAGCGATGAGACATCTTGATATTATTCTAGCAAAAAAGCTAGTGTCCTCAATTTGTCCTCGGGACGACTTTGGAGAGGCGAAAAACCCTTATATATCAAGGCTTTTTCGGATTCCGTGGGTCATTCCCACTCAATGGTGCCGATGGGCTTGGGGGTCAGGTCCAGCAGGACGCGGTTGATGCCTGCGACTTCGTGGGTGATGCGGTAGGTGATATGGTGCAGCAGAGCGTAGGGGATCTCTT
>JAFYPT010000155.1 GCA_017547425.1 Ruminiclostridium sp. | reverse complement strand
CTGGAGAACGACTGGGGCACCGCCCCCGGTGTGGCCTTTGAGGCCGACGGGACCCACGTGCTCATGCTCCCCGGCCCGCCCCGGGAGTGCGAGATGATGTTCCGCCACCGAGCGGTCCCTTATCTGAAAAAGCTGTCCGACGGGGTCATCGCCTCCCGGACGGTGAAGACCTTCGGCATCGGCGAGTCCGCGGTGGAGGATCAGCTGCGGGACCTGATGAATTCCCTTCAGAATCCCACCCTGGCCCCCTATGCCAAGCCCACCGGCACGGAGCTGCGAATCACCGCCCACGCCCAGACCGAGGAGGAGGCCTTTGCTCTCATCGCTCCCGTGGAGGAGCAGGTGAAGGCCCTCCTGGGGGACTACGTCATTGGCGTGGATGTGAATTCCGTTCAGGAGGTCTGCTTCCGACTTCTGCGGGAAAAGGGCCTGACCCTGGGCACCGCGGAGTCCTGCACCGGCGGTCTCATCGCCAAGCTCATCACCGACCTGCCCGGTTCCTCCCAGGTGTTCATGGGTGGTGTGGTCAGCTACACCAACCAGGTGAAGGCCGGTCTGCTGGGGGTTTCCCAGGACCTGCTGGACCAGTACGGCGCCGTCTCTTCCCAGGTGGCCGAGGCCATGGCCCGTGGGGCCAAGGCGGCTCTGGGCTGTGACATTGCGGTTTCTGCCACTGGTGTGGCCGGTCCGAACACCGACGACCGGGGCAACCCCGTGGGTCTGGTCTACCTGGGCCTGGCCTATGGGGAGGAATGCATCGTCCAGGAATTCCACGCAGGCCGTGGAGACCGGGACCGGGTCCGCCGCATGGCGGCCGGAACCGCCCTGGATATGGTCCGCCGCTATTTGACCAATCAGCTATAAATGTAAAAAGGTCGTGCTGCACAGTGCAGCACGACCTTTTTTATGCCTCGCAGAGTTTCGCCGTTCGCGGCGAAAAAGAATGTGATCCGTTTTCCGGCGCGGCGTGTACATGCCGGAAAACTCTTCTCAGCCCGGGAGTGCCTGCCTCTGGCAGGCGCGGGTCGGGCTGCTGACCACTTTTTGGATGCGCGTCAGCTGCATCCAAAAAGTCTTACGGGAAGGAGTTGCCGCCGTTGCGCTCCATACTCATGAGCGTCTTGCCCACGATGTAGCCCTGGTCATCCAAATCGTGGTGGATGGAGTAGTCCGCCGAGATGTACATCTCCGCTTGCTGGACGTACTCGGTGGTGCACGAGAGCTGTTTCCACAGTTCTCTGGTCACGCCGTTGCTAGGACCGTAGATGTACTCTTCGCCGATCATGAACCAGGCCTCCGGCAGGGGGTTCTCACTCTGTTCGAAGGAGAAGTTGTCGGGGTCGCTCATGTCCATGCGGCTCAGATAGAACCGACCGTCGATTTCCTGGGTAAAGTACAGATAGTGGCCGTCCAGGATGGGGTGGAAAGAGGGCTCATCGGTGAGGTTCAGCTCGATGCCGTAGGTGGTGTTGTAGAGGTGGAGGGACTCGTTATCGGCATCGTCCTGGAAGATCAGCCAGTCGGAGCTGATGAAGTAGGGGTAGTAGATCTCCTTGTTCACCACGGTCTGCAGGTCCTTGCCGTCCGGGTCGGTGGAGACCAGGCGGTAGTCCTCGTCGGTGAAGTACAGGCGGTCCTGGTGGGTAAACAGGTAGTCACAGGCCCCCTGGTAGAGGGTCTCCTGACCGGAGCCGTCCAGCATCATCCGGCAGATGGCGTTGCCGTTCAGGGTGTAGTACAGGTAATCCCCGATCTTGGTCAGGTAGTGGGTCGGGCCCCTGTCATCCAGCACGGTGGTCTCCTCAAACTCGGGGAAGTCGCCCTTCATGTAGAAGGGGGTGGCGCCCAGGCTGCCATCGGTGGAGGCCACATGGGTCAGGCCGTAGAGGACATCGTCCTCAATGTAGTACCGGCCGAGGCCCATGAAGTTGCTCATGGCGTAGGTTTCTTCCAGGGTGAAGTTGGGGTCATAGGTGGCCCAGGGGTCCTGGCCCGGGGTGGCAGGTGTCCCCTCCTGGTTCACCAGGGTGAAGAAGGTGCCTTCCATTAAAGTGAAGGTCAGGATGCCGTCAGCCAGGGAGACGGTGACCGTCTCGCCCATCATGTCCAGGTCCCAGCCGGTCTCGGTCTCGGCGTAGGTGCCGGTGAAGGGCTCTGCAAACAGAACGGCGCTGTAGGTGTTGTCTTCCTTGAAGGTCAGGGTCAGCACGGAGTCGCCGGAGCCGAAGACGGAAGTCATTTCCTCGTTGGTGAATGGGGTGCCTTCCATGGTCATGGTGTCCGCCACCCAATAGCCCGTGGTCAGGGGGTTGGCGGGGGCCTCCTCGCCGCCGCCGCAGCCGGAGAGAAGACCGGCCAGCATGGCCAGGGAGAGGATGAGCGCAGAAAGTTTCTTCATGGGGATTCCTCCTTTTCGTTTTCCTGTTGTTATTTTATAGGAAATCGGGGGAGAAGTAGTTACCCCACAGGGGTAATTTCAGGGTAAGAGAGAGGTGATTTTTCCCCGAAACGACAAAAAGGTCGTGCTGTAAACACAGCACGACCTTTTTAAGCTTCGCAGAATTTCGCCGCTTGCGGCGAAAAAAGATAGGATTATAAACTCCGATGACATGCGCATCGGAGTTTATTCATCTCGGCATGAGAGTGCCCGGCTTGCCGGGCGCGGGGCATGCCGCAATTCACTTTTGGGATGCGCGTTAGCTGCATCCCAAAAGTCTGTCTTTTACCAGATGCACTTAACCTCGCAGGTAAAGGTCTGATCCCCCACCTGGGCAGTGATGGTGGCGCCGCCCTTGGCCACGGCGGTGACGGTACCGTCTTCAGCCACGGTGGCCACATCGGTCTTGTTGGAGGACCAGGTCACAGCGCCTTCCACGCCGTTGACCTGGAGCTGGGCAGTCTTGCCCTGGCCGTCCAGGGTGATGGTGGATGCGCTCAGACCGGGACCGGCAGGAACGGCCTCCTCGGCAGGCGGTTCGGCGGGGGCATCCTCCCAGGAGCAGTTGACCACGCACTGGGCGGTCTGACCGTTCTCCAGGGTGGCGGTGATGGTGGCCAGGCCCTTGGCCACGGCGGTGACGGTACCATTCTCGTCCACGGTGGCGATGGCTTCGTCGCTGGTGGCCCAGGTGACGGGCGCACTGGTGCCCTCGGGGGCGAAGATGGCGGTCAGGGGCACAGTGGCACCAGCCTGAGCGAAGGTGACCTCCGTCTGGTCCAGGGTGATGGTCTCAGCGTCAGCAGACTGGCTGCTGAACAGGCCGTCCTGGAAGGCGGGGCCCAGGGTCTTAGCCACGATGAAGGCGGCGGCCACGATGAGGACCAGGGACAGGACCACGGGCAGGATGGACTTCTTTTTCTTCTTGGGAGCCTTCTTCTTGGGGGCGGGCTCCTCCTTGGTCTCGGGAATGGGAGCGGCTACCACGGGGGTCTCAGCCTGGGCCTCCAGGGCCTGGATCTCCTCCACGGGCAGGACCTGGGTGGGGGTTTCGTCCACCAGGGCTGCCTCGGCCACAGCCTCTGCCACCTCAGCGGTGGGGATCACAATGGTGGGTTCCTCCACAGGGGTCTCCACGGGAGCCTCCTGGACGGGGACCTCTTCTGCGGCGGGGACTGCCTCGGGCTGGACTTCCACTTCGGGCTCTGCTTCCACAGCCACTTCCAGCACGGGAGCGGCAGGGGCCTCGGGAGCCACCTCCACGGGGGGCATCTCGGGGGCCAGACGTGCGCCGCCCTGGACGGGGGCCTCGGTGACCACCACGGGCTGGACGGGCTTGGTCAGCTGGCTGGCTGCCACAGCGGGCACAGGGCTGTCGGCCAGCATGTCGCGGATCTCGCTCAGGAGAGCGTCCAGGTCCTCGTCGGTCTCCACGGGCTTTTCTGCGGGAACGGGCTCTGCCTGAACGGTGACGGCGGGCTGGACGGCCTCTGCTGCCACGGGCTCGGAGGCCACCTCCACCACGGGGGCGTTGGGGGTCATCTCCAGCTGGCGCAGGTCATCCCAGGGGCCGGGCTCTGCGGGGGCGGCAGGGGCTGCCTGGACAGGGACTTCGGCGGGAGTCTCCACAGCGGGAGCGGCTTCCACGGGGGTCTCCTGGAGGACCACAGCCTCGGCGGGGACTTCAGCCTGCTCAAAGGTCTCCTGGGTGGGAGCCTCGTAGGAATCGGCGGCGTCAAAGATGGGGTCGGGCTGACCGGCGGCCAGGGCGGCCTCACGGGCCAGGCGGTCGCGCTCCCGCTTGCGCTCGGCGGCGCGGGCCTCACGCTCGGCCTTGAATGCCTTCTTCTCCTCCTCGGTCATCTCGCTGGTCTTCTTGCGGGTGGGCTTGGAGAAGAACAGGGACTCCTTCTTCTTGGAGGCGGACTTGACGGGTGCTTCCTCCTCAAAGTCCTGGACGGGAACTTCCCGGCGGGGTGCGGGCTCTGCGGGGCGCTTTTTCTTCTTTTCGGGCTCTGCGCCGAAGAGACCGCCCAGCTTCTGCTGGCGCTGCTTCTTGCGCTCGGCCATGCGGCGCTCCTCCTCCTGACGGCCTACGTCGCAGAAGGGGCAGTACTTATAGGTCACAGAATAGTACTCACCACAGTGGGGGCACTGCACCGTCTGACTTCTCAGGGTGATCTGTTTGGTTTCCATGTTGGTTTCCTCCTTCCGGGCTGAATGCAGCCCACAGAAAACAGGTCTATCGTTACATTTTTGGACATGATACGCCATACTAATTCACCGTATTGTACCACAATCCACCTGCCATCGTCAACTGTCTGGTTGGCAAAAGGTAACGGGGGGAGACACCTTTTTGTGGAAGAAACCAAAGAGTGGGGCGACCTTCCCGAAAGGATAGGGAAAAAAGCACGGGATTTGTATAAATTTTCATCCTTTTTCCATTGACAAAACACCCGCATATCCGCTATTCTAAGTGCAGTGCAATTTTATATGTATGCACGATGAAGGGAATAAACGTTGGATCTCTCCTTTTCAGAGAGCAGCCGGTCGGTGCGAGGCTGCAGGGAGCCGAACGTGTCTCACCCCGGAGTGCAAGCTGTTTGAGTGGGCGTTAAAAAGACGCCAATAAGAGTGGTACCGCGGAGAATGGTTGTCTTCGTCTCTTTGGATTTTTGGAACATCCAAACAGACGGAGTTTTTTTGCTATATGGACCTTTTTCCGCCGGTTTCGATCATAGAAAGGATGACCCGTATATGAAGAACTACACCAAGTATCGTCCCGGGTACTACATGCCCCCGGAGACCTGCATGGATTGGGTAAAGAAAGAGCGCATCACCGAAGCACCCGACTGGTGCAGCGTGGACCTGCGTGACGGCAACCAGGCCCTCATCACCCCCATGAGCCTGGAGGAGAAGCTCTCCTTCTATAAGTTCCTGCTGGAGCTGGGCTTTAAGGAGATCGAGGTGGGCTTCCCCGCCGCTTCCGAGACCGAGTATGAGTTCCTGCGCACCATCATCGAGGAGAATATGATCCCCGACGATGTGTGGATCCAGGTCCTGACCCAGTCCCGTCCCCACATCATCAAGAAGACCTTTGACGCCGTCAAGGGCGCCAAGAACGTCATCGTTCACCTGTACAACTCCACCTCCTTCGCCCAGCGTCAGCAGGTCTTCCGCCTGCCCGAAGACGAGATCGTAAAGATCGCCGAGGAGGGCGCACGGGCCTTCAACGAGTACGCCGAGAAGATGCCCGAGACCAACTTCCGCTTTGAGTACTCTCCTGAGAGCTTCACCGGCACCGAGATCGAGTTCGCCGAGCGCATCTGCAACGCCGTCATCGACATCTGGCAGCCCCGCCCTGAGCGGAAGGTCATCATCAATCTGCCTGCCACCGTGGAGATGTCCATGCCCCACGTGTACGCCCAGCAGATCGAGTACATGCACAAGCACCTCCACAACCGTGAGAACCTGATCATCTCCATCCACCCCCACAACGACCGCGGCACCGGCGTGGCTGCCGGCGAGCTGGCTCTGCTGGCAGGCGGCGACCGCATCGAAGGAACCCTCTTCGGCAACGGCGAGCGCACCGGTAACGTGGACATCATCACCATGGCCATGAACATGTTCACCCATGGCGTGGACCCCAACCTGGACTTCTCCAACATGCCCCACATCGTGGAGTTCTATGAGAAGCTCACCGGTATGAGCGTGGGCTATCGCCAGCCCTACTCCGGCCACCTGGTCTTTGCCGCCTTCTCCGGCTCTCACCAGGACGCTATCTCCAAGGGTCTGAAGTTCCGGGACGAGCAGAAGGAAGACTTCTGGACCGTTCCCTACCTGCCCCTGGACCCCCACGATGTCAGCCGCGAGTATGAGGCCGACGTCATCCGCATCAACAGCCAGTCCGGCAAGGGCGGCATCTCCTACATCCTGGAGCACAACTTCGGCTACGAACTGCCCAAGGAAATGGCCCAGGAGGTGGGCTACTTCATCAAGGACATCTCCGACCACGCCCACAAGGAGCTCTCTCCCCAGGATATCCTGCTGGCCTTCACCCACGAGTACCAGAACAAGGACATCCCCATCGCCATCCAGGACATCAGCTGGATCCGCGAGAAGGGCACCACCGTGGCAGACGTCACTCTGGCCATCAACAACGAGGTCTTCTACATCTCCGCACGAGGCAACGGTCCTCTGGACGCTGTGTCCAACGTGCTGAAGCTGGCCAGCCCCAACATCAACTACCAGTTCGTGGACTACGAGGAACACGCTCTGCAGACCGACTCCGACTCTCTGGCATCCGCTTACGTTGTCATTGCCGATGACGAGGGCAAGCACTACTGGGGCGTCGGCGTGGACAGCGACATCACCATGGCTTCCGTCTACGCACTGGTCACCGCCATCAACCGCGAAAACAAGGATAAGCAGTTTATCCCCACCGTTGACTGATATTACCATTTAAATATAAGAGGAGGTTTTCCCTATGGGAATGACAATGACGCAGAAGATCCTGGCAGCCCACGCTGGCCTGCCTGAGGTCAAGGCCGGTCAGCTGATCCGTGCCAAGCTGGATATGGTCCTGGGCAACGACATCACCTCTCCCGTGGCCATCCGTGAATTTGAGAAGGAAGGCTTCACCGGCGTCTTCGATAAGAGCAAGATCTCCATGGTCATGGACCATTTCACCCCCAACAAGGACATCAAGGCCGCAGAGCAGTGCCTCCAGTGCCGTACCTTCGCTAAGCGCTTCGACATCGACAACTTCTACGATGTGGGCCAGATGGGTGTCGAGCATGCCCTGCTGCCCGAAAAGGGCATCGTGGCTGCCGGTGACTGCATCATCGGCGCTGACTCCCACACCTGCACCTACGGTGCGCTGGGCGCTTTCTCCACCGGCGTGGGCTCCACCGACATGGCAGCCGGTATGGCTACCGGCGAGACCTGGTTCAAGGTTCCCGAGGCCATCAAGGTCCACCTGACCGGTAAGCTCCAGCCCCGTGTCAGCGGCAAGGACGTCATTCTCCACCTGATCGGCATGATCGGCGTGGACGGCGCTCTGTACCAGAGCCTGGAGTACTGCGGTGAGGGCGTTGCCTCCCTGTCCATGGACGACCGTCTGTGCATTGCCAACATGGCCATCGAGGCCGGCGCCAAGAACGGCATCTTCCCCGTGGACGAGACCACCATCGCTTACATGGAAGGCCGTGTGAACCGTCCCTGGACTGCTTACGAGGCAGATCCCGACGCCGAGTACGTCCGCACCATCGAAATTAACCTCAGCGAGATCGAGCCCACCGTGGCTTACCCCCACCTGCCCGAGAACGCCCGTCCCATTTCCCAGGTGGAGGACATCAAGATCGACCAGGTCATCATCGGCTCCTGCACCAACGGCCGTCTGGAAGACATGGCCATCGCTGCTGAGATCCTGAAGGGCCAGAAGGTTGCCGATCACGTCCGCTGCATCGTCATCCCCGCCACCCAGCAGGTCTTCCAGGACTGCATCGACCTGGGCTACATGACCACCTTCATCCAGTCCGGCTGTGCCGTTTCCACCCCCACCTGCGGCCCCTGCCTGGGCGGCCACATGGGCGTTATGGCCAACGGCGAAAAGTGCGTGGCCACCACCAACCGCAACTTCGTGGGCCGTATGGGCGGCATCACGTCCGAAATCTACCTGGCAAGCCCCGCAGTGGCCGCAGCTTCTGCAATCGCCGGTAAGATCGCTGATCCTAGAGAGGTGTAAGAGTTATGAACGCAAAAGGTTTTGTACATAAGTATGGCGATAACGTGGACACCGACGTTATCATCCCTGCCCGTTACCTGAACATCGCCGACAAGAAGGAACTGGCCACCCACTGCATGGAAGACATCGACACCAACTTCGTCAACGTGGTCAAGTCCGGCGACGTGATGGTGGGCGGCTTCAACTTCGGCTGCGGCTCCTCCCGTGAGCACGCTCCCATGGTCATCAAGGAGTCCGGCATCTCCTGCGTCATCGCAAAGACCTTCGCCCGCATCTTCTACCGCAACGCCATCAACATCGGCCTGGCCATCATGGAGTGCCCCGAGGCCAGCGAGAAGATCGAGGCAGGCGACGAGGTGGCCGTGGACTTCGACACCGGTGTCATCACCAACATCACCAAGGGTGAGACCTATCAGTCCCTGCCCTTCCCCGCCTTCATCAAGGAGATCATCCAGGCCGGCGGTCTGATGTCCTCCATCAAGGACAAGCAGTAAGGGAGGACACGGACATGAATTACAATATCGCTGTGATCCCCGGCGACGGCATTGGTCCCGACATTGTGGACCAGGCCGTGAAGGTCATGCACAAGGTGGGCGACAAGTTCGGCCACACCTTCACCTGCAAGACCGTTCTGGCCGGCGGCGCTGCCATCGACGCCACCGGCGGCTGCCTGCCCCAGGAGACCATCGACGTCTGCAAGGCATCCGATGCTGTCCTGCTGGGCGCTGTGGGCGGCCCCAAGTGGGACAACCTCCCAGGTGGCGAGCGTCCTGAACGCGCTCTGCTGGGCATCCGCAAGGAGCTGGGCCTGTTCGCAAACATCCGACCTGCCGTCATCTTCGAGGAGCTGGCCGATGCCTCTCCCCTGAAGGCCGAGATCCTCTCCGGCGGTCTGGACATCGTGGTGGTCCGTGAGCTCACCGGCGGCATCTACTTCGGCGAGCGCGGCACCAAGGAGACCGACATGGGTCCCGCCGCCTACGACGTGGAGATGTACTCCGAGGGTGAGGTCCGCCGCATCGCCAAGGTGGCCTTTGACATGGCTATGAAGCGCAACAAGAAGGTCACCAGCGTGGACAAGGCCAACGTGCTGGACTCCTCCCGCCTGTGGAGACGTGTGGTGGAAGAGGTTGCCAAGGACTACCCTGAGGTCACCCTGACCCACATGTACGTGGACAACGCCGCCATGCAGCTGGTCCGCAACCCCCGTCAGTTCGACGTGATCGTCACCAGCAACATCTTCGGTGACATCCTCTCCGACGAGGCCAGCCAGATCACCGGCTCCATCGGCATGCTCCCCTCCGCCTCCCTGGCAGAAGGCAACTTTGGTATGTACGAGCCCATCCACGGCTCCGCTCCCGACATTGCCGGTCAGGACAAGGCCAACCCCACCGCTACCATCCTGTCCATCGGCATGATGCTGCGCTACACCTTCGGCCTGGGTGCCGAGGCAGACGCCATCGACGCCGCTGTGAAGGCCGTTCTGGCCAAGGGCTACCGCACCCCCGACCTGTACACCGGCGAGGGGATCCTGGTGGGCACCGCAGAGATGGGCAGACTCATTTCCGAGGAAATTTGAGCCCAGTTTCACCGGACTCAAATTTCAGAGGGCTTGCAGCCTGCTGTGCGCGCCCCTTGGGCACACTGGCAGGCTGAGAAGGATTTTTTCCGATGCACATGTCACCGGAAAAAATGATTCAATTTTCTTTGCTGCCTGCGGGCAGCAAACTCTGCGAGGCTTTAAAAGAAACGGCACGGAAGTGCCGTTTCTTTTTGACATAGGGCCTTGTATAATCGTGCCAAAAGGGGTATGATTATGGTTCGGAAATTTTCTGTCCTGGGACAGAAAAAGAGGGCATTTTCTATTTACTTTACTACGGTAGAGTGATAAAATGTCTCGTATCCAATGGCATGACACAGAAAGGGGTAACCACCCATGGAATTTGACTGGAACATCCTCCGCAGCGGTGAGCAGACCATTTACCGCCTGCGTGGTTTATATGAAAAGTACGGCTACCGCCGTTTCAAGATGAGCAAGTTCGAGGAGTACGACCTGTACGTCCGGAACAAGGATTTCCTCATCAGCGACCGGATGATCACCTTCACCGATGCCCGGGGCATCCTCATGGCCCTGAAGCCCGACGTGACCATCTCCATCGTGAAGAACACCCGGGAGAACGAACCCGGCCCCCGCAAGGTCTATTACAACGAGAACGTCTACCGCACCAGCCAGGGGGACGGAACCTTCCAGGAGATCATGCAGACCGGCCTGGAGTGCATTGGTCAAGTGGACCTGTATCACATCTACGAGGTCATGGCCCTGGCCGTCCAGAGCCTGCAGACCATCAGTGAGGACTACGTTCTGGACGTGTCCCACATGGGTCTGGTCTCCGGCTTCATGGAGGCCGCCGGGGTGGCCGAGGCCGACTACCCTGTGATCCTGGAGGCCGTCCGGGAGAAGAACGCCGCCGCTCTGCGGGCTTTCTGCCAGGAAAAGGCCATGAGCCCCACCGTCACCGGCCTGCTGGAGAAGCTCATCACCACCTACGGTACCATCGAGACCGTTCTGGCGGACCTGGCTCCCCTGTGCATGGGCGGTATCAAGACCCGCCAGGCCTGGGAAGAGCTGAACACCATCTGCACCCTGCTCAAGGCCAACGGCCTGGGCGACAAGGTCTATCTGGACTTCTCCGTGGAAGGCGGCATGGACTACTACAGCGGCATCGTTTTCCGTGGCTTCATCAAGGGTCTGGCTGCTGGTGTCCTGTCCGGCGGTCAGTACGACAAGATGGTGGAGAAGATGGGCAAGCGCTGCGGCGCCATCGGCTTTGCCATTTACTTAAATGAACTGGACCGCCTCCGCTCCGCTGACGACCAGTGGGATGCCGACGTGCTGGTCCGTTACGACGAGAAAACCGACCTGGCCGCCCTCACCGGGAAGCTGTCTTCCCTGGCGGCAGAGGGCAAGAAGACCCTGGCCCGGAAGACCGCCGACGGTCTGCGGGTCAAGGAGACCATCGACATGAGAGGAGGGGAGCAGGCATGAGCGATTTTCTGAATGTGGCCCTGCCCAAGGGCCGACTGGGCGAGAAGGTCTACGCCATGTTCGCCAAGGCAGGCTTCCCCTGCGACGAGCTGCTGGATCCCAAGCGGAAGCTCATCTTTGAAAACCCCGAGGCCAAGGTTCGTTACTTCTGGGTCAAGCCCTCCGACGTAGCTGTCTATGTGGAGCGAGGCGCCGCCGACGTGGGCGTGGTGGGTAAGGACATCCTGTTGGAGTACGAGCCCGACATCTACGAGCTGCTGGACCTGAACGTGGGTAAGTGCCGCATGTGCGTGGCCGCCAAGAACGACTTCCGTGACGACCCCGACCGCATCCTGCGGGTGGCCACCAAGTTCTCCCGGATTGCCCGAAACTTCTACGCCGGCCGCAGCCGTGACATCGACATCATCCACCTCCAGGGCTCCATTGAGATCGCCCCCATCCTGGACATGACCGATGTCATCGTGGACATTGTGGAGACCGGTTCCACCCTGAAGGAGAACAACCTCAGCCCCATTGAGACCATCGTGCCCATCAGCGCACGTTTCATCGCCAATAAAGTCAGCTTTAAGTTCAAGCACGAGGCCATCCAGAGACTCTACGAGAGCCTGGCTGAACAGGTGGCCGCTAAGGAGGCAGAAGGAAAATGATTCGTATTTTAAAGGAAGCAGAAGTGAGCCGCGACGCCATTTTCGCCCGGGAAGACCCCGTGGAAAGCGTGGAGGCTCCCGTCCGTGCCATCATCGAGGACGTGAAGGCCAACGGCGACGCAGCGCTGAAGAAGTATACCAAGGAATTTGACGGGGCAGACATCACCTCTGTTGAGGTGGGCGCAGGCTCCATCGACGACGGCTTCCGCAACGCCGACCCCTTCCTGGTGGATATCCTCTACCGGGCCGCCGAGCGTGTGGCTGCCTTCCACCAGCACCAGGTCCGCAACAGCTTCATCGTCAACGACGAATCCGGCATCGTCATGGGTCAGAAGGTCATCCCCCTGGAGCGTGTGGGTCTGTACATCCCCGGCGGCACTGCCGCTTACCCCTCCAGCGTGGTCATGAACTGCATCCCCGCCAAGCTGGCCGGTGTCAAGGAGATCTTCATGGTGACTCCTCCCGACAAGAACGGCAAGATCCACCCCAACATCCTGGCCGCTGCCCGGATCTGCGGTGTGAACCGTGTCTTCCGTGTGGGCGGTGCCCAGGCGGTGGCTGCGCTGGCCTACGGCACCGAGACCATCCCCAAGGTGGACAAGATCGTGGGCCCCGGCAACCAGTTCGTGGCCGAGGCCAAGAAGCAGGTCTTCGGCAAGGTTGGCATCGACATGGTGGCCGGCCCCAGCGAGATCCTGGTCATTGCCGACGGCAAGAACAACCCCCAGGTGGTGGCCGCCGACCTGCTGAGCCAGGCCGAGCACGACAAGAACGCTTCTGCCGTTCTGGTCACCGACAGCGAGGAACTGGCCGTAGCCGTCCAGGCTGCCATTGAGGAGCAGCTGCCCAAGCTGAAGCGCCAGGAGATCGCCCGGGCTTCCATCGACAACAACGGCAAGATCATCATCGCCAAGTCCATCGCCTCTGCCATCCAGATCTCCAACGAGATCGCTCCCGAGCACCTGGAACTGTGCATTGACGAGCCCTTCGAGTGGCTGGACAAGATCAAGCACGCCGGTTCCATCTTCATGGGCCGCAACTGCCCCGAGGCCCTGGGCGACTACTTCGCCGGTCCCAACCACACCCTGCCCACCAGCGGCACCGCCCGGTTCTCCAGCCCCCTGTCCGTGGACGACTTTGTGAAGAAGACCCAGTACACCTACTACACCAAGGATGCTCTGGCCATTGCCCAGCAGTCTGTGTCTCACTTCGCCAAGCAGGAGGGCCTCACCGCCCATGCCCGGTCCATCGACATCCGTTTTGACCCCGACGTGATGGGGGAATGATGCCATGAGCCGATTCCTCAGCCCCAAGTACGCCAAGCTGGAGGCTTACACCCCGGGTGAACAGCCCCGGGACAAGCAGTACATCAAGCTCAACACCAACGAGTCCCCTTATCCCCCTTCCCCTCAGGTGCTGGATGCCCTGACCCGGAAGGACGTGGAGGACCTGCGTCTGTATTCCGACCCCGAGGGAACCTTCCTTCGGGAGAAGCTGGCCAAGCTCTACGGGGTGGAGCCGGGAAACGTCTTCCTGTCCAACGGTTCGGACGATATCCTGAACTTTGCCTTCATGGCCTTTGCCAACGACGGTGCCATCTTCCCCGGCCTGACCTACAGCTTCTAT
>JAFYPT010000154.1 GCA_017547425.1 Ruminiclostridium sp. | reverse complement strand
ATCAACCTGCTGGGCTCCTTCCTCATTGGTATCATTGCCCAAAAGGCCAACGGGCCGACGGGGATGGACCCAAACCTGGTACTGCTGTTAAAAGTGGGCTTCTGCGGAGGGTTTACCACCTTTTCCACCTTCTCCCTGGAGTCTCTGACCCTGCTGGAGGAGGGGCGGATGGGGCTGTTTGCCCTCTATGCGGGCCTGAGCCTGGTCCTCTGCATCGCCGGCGTTGCTTTAGGTAAGGCCGTGGGGTAAGGTGCAACTGAGCGGGCGGATATGGAATCCGCCCCTACCAGGATGTTGCTGTGTGCGTAGGGGCCGATTCCATATCGGCCCAACAAGAAAAGAAGGAGAAGCATGGGCTTCTCCTTCTTTTGTTATGTTCGAATATGCAATTAGAACATTGCCACGACGGAACCAGCGTAGGTGGTCTCGATGAACTCACGGACTGCGTCGGACTGCAGAGCCTCGATCAGAGCCAGGACGGCTGCGTTCTCCTCGTTGCCTTCCTTGACGACGATGATGTTAGCGAAGGTCTGAGCAGCCTCGGAAGCAGCGTCCTCGGAAGCCAGAGCGTCCTCAGCGGGGTTCAGGCCGCCCTGCAGAGCGAAGTTGGAGTTGATGATAGCCAGGTCGACTTCGCCGACGATCTGGGGCAGCATAGCAGCTTCCATCTCCTTGAACTGCAGGTTCTTGGGGTTGGAGGTGATGTCGTTGGGGGTTGCGTTCAGGCCGGCAGCGGGATCGATCTCGATCAGGCCCTGAGCAGCCAGCAGCTGCAGAGCGCGAGCTTCGTTGGTGACGTCGTTGGGCACTGCGATGGTAGCGCCGTCGGGCAGCTCTTCCAGGGAAGCGGTCATGCCGGGGTAGATGCCCATGGGCTCGTAGTGGATGGGAGCCACGCTGACCAGGTGGGTGCCGTTCTCAGCGTTGAAGGACTCCAGGTAGGGAGCGTGCTGGAAGAAGTTTGCGTCCTCTGCGCCTTCCTCAACGGCGGTGTTGGGGATCACGTAGTCGCTGTACTCGTTGATCTCCAGGGTGATGCCCTGCTCAGCCAGAACGTCAACCACCTGGGCCAGGATCTCGGCGTGGGGGGTAGAGGTTGCTGCGATCTTCAGGGTGACGGTCTCTGCGGTGTCTTCTGCGGGAGCGTCGGTGCCGCCGCAAGCGCACAGGCCGACTGCCATGGTCAGAGCAAGGATCAGGGTCAGGATCTTTTTCATTTTGGGGTTTCCTCCTTTTAAAATATGATTGCGGGGGTGTTTATCTCAGACGCTTGTCCATTTTCACGGACAGCCAACTGAAAACGGATTGGATGACCTGGACCAGGATCACGATTAGAACCACGGTGGTCCACATCATAGCGGGGACTTTGCGCTGGTAACCGTAGCGGATGGCCAGGTCGCCCAGGCCGCCTGCGCCGACGGCACCGGCGATGGCGGTGTAGGCCAGAATGGTGATGATGGAGATGGATGCGCCCAGAACCAGGGAGGGCTTTGCCTCAGGCAGGTAGACCTTTCGGACGATCTGCATCCGGGAGGCGCCCATGGAGCGGGCGGCTTCCACCACGCCGGCGTCCACTTCGGCCAGAGAGGTTTCCACCATACGGGCGATGAAGGGGGCGGCAGAGACCACCAGGGGGACGATGGCACCGGGGACACCGATCTTGGTGCCCACGATGAGCTTGGTGAAGTCCATGATGGCGATCATCAGGATAATGAAGGGCAGGGAACGGCCCACGTTGATGATCCAGCCCAGGATGCGGTTGACCCACTTGTTGGGCCAGATGCCGTGGGGCTGGGTGATGCTCAGGATCACGCCCAGGGGCAGACCCAGAAGGTAAGCGAAAACGGTGGAGACACCGGTCATGATGAGGGTGTCTCGGGTGCCCTCAATGAGGAGGGAACCATACTGTGCCCAGAATTCAGCCATTGGTCGGCACCTCCTCCAGAGTAATGTCAGACTGCGCCTGGATGTAGCGGATGGCCTTGTTGGCCTCCTTCTCGTCCTCGGGCAGACCCAGCAGCATGGTGCCGAAGGCCTTGCCGTCGATGTTGCGGGTGTCTGCGCCCAGGATGTTCACCTTCACGCCGCAGTCGATGGCCAGGGAGGCAATGAGGGGCTCGTAGGAAGAGCCGCCGTTGAAGGCCACACGGATGACACGGGCAGAGGGCAGGGCATCGATCTGCACACCGTTGGGGTAAACCAGCTTGCGGCCGATATCGGTCTGGGGGTTGGCGAAGATCTCCTCCACGGCACCCTGTTCCGCCACCACGCCGGAATCCAGGATGGCAACCCGGTGGCAGATCTCTTCGATGACGTTCATCTGGTGGGTGATGACCACCACGGTGACCCCCAGCTTCTGGTTCAGCTCCTTCAGCAGTTCCAGGATGGAGAGGGTGGTGGTGGGGTCCAGAGCGGAAGTGGCCTCATCGCACAGCAGGACCTTGGGGTTAGAGGCCAGGGCGCGGGCGATGGCCACACGCTGCTTCTGGCCACCGGACATCTGGGCGGGGTAGGCCTTTTCGCGGGTCTCCAGACCGACGATCTTTAAGAGTTCCCGGGCACGGGCCACGGCATCGGCACGCTTCCAGCCCATGAGCTCCAGGGGGAAGCAGATGTTGTCCAGGGCGTTGCGCTGCATGAGCAGGTTGAAGCTCTGGAAGATCATGCTGATGTCCTGGCGGGCCTTGTTCAGCTCTTTTTCCTTCAGTTTGGTCATGTCCTGACCGTCCACGATGACCGAGCCGGAGGTGGGACGCTCCAGCAGGTTCATGCAGCGGACCAGGGTGGACTTGCCGGCACCGGACAGGCCGATGATGCCGAAAATCTCACCCTCATGGATGTCCAGGTTGATGTCCTCCAGGGCGTGGACCGCAGTGGGGCCCGTGCCGAAGGTCTTGTTCAGATGCTGGACCTGAATGATGGTTTTGCTCACGTAGTTCTCCTCTTTTCTCTGTATGGAGTAGGAAACGGCAATAAAAAAAGTCGTCCTTGCACATTGGTCAAGGACGACTGGAAAGCCGTGGTACCACCTTGGTTCGCACAGTCCCTCACGGGACCGGCCTTAGCGGGTGCAGACACACCCTGGCGCGATGACGGGCGCTCCCGTCGCAGCCTAGCGGACATTCCGTTCGGTGCGCAGCTCCAAGACCATCTTCTCCAGAGCCTTCTGCATCCCTTTCCACCAACCGGGACTCTCTGTGGCCTATCTCTCTGGGTACTCTTCTCTTCATAGCCTTTGTTTTGTTGGGTTGTTACCCAATAATGTACGCCAAATAT
>JAFYPT010000153.1 GCA_017547425.1 Ruminiclostridium sp. | reverse complement strand
GTCAGACCCAGGGAAAGGGCTAAGATCACAAGTAATTTTTTCATGGAAATCCCTCCTTTGCCCTCTTAGACGGAAGGTCTCCCAAAAAAGTTCCCTGGTTTCTTTCTATAATGAGGAACCGTTGACTATTTCCCCTGCACCGTGCTATACTAATATGAATACATATCGAAAGAATCAGGGAGGAACTGTCATGCGAGCAGTTGTCACGAGAGTGTCCCAGGCCTCCGTCGTTATCGACGGTCAGACTGTGGGCGAGATTGGAAAAGGCTTTCTGGTCCTGCTGGGCATCGCCCCGGAGGATACGGACGCACAGGCAGAAAAGCTGGCCGACAAGGTCTGCGGTCTGCGGGTCTTTTCCGACGAGGCCGGAAAGATGAACCTGAATCTGGAAGCCGCCGGCGGTGAGCTTCTGGTGGTCTCTCAGTTCACTCTCTACGCCGACATCAAGAGCCGCCGCCCCGGCTTTACCAAGGCGGCCAAGCCCGACATCGCCATCCCCCTGTATGAGAAGTTTATGGAACTCTGCCGGAACCGTGGGTTCCACGTGGAACACGGCGAGTTCGGCGCGGACATGGCCGTGTCCTCCGTCAACGACGGCCCCGTGACCATCTGGATGGACACGGATTCTATGTAAATTCGAGGTGACCTTATGTTACAGATCAGACGTATGCCCGTGGGTCAGATCGGCACCAATTGCTATCTGCTGGAAGACCCCGAAACCAAGACCTGCGCCCTCATCGATCCCGGTGACCAGGCCAACGACATCGACCGCGTCATCCGTGAGGCCGGTCTGTCCCTCTCCATGATCCTCATCACCCATGGTCACTTCGACCACGTGCTGGCCGTCCCCGGCCTGGTGGAAAAGTGGCCCAACACCCCCGTTTACATCCACAACAAGGAAGTCAACTGGGAGTTTAAGGGGGACCAGTATATGCTCCTGGCTCCCATTCCTGAGATCAAGACCGTCAAGGAAGGCGACATCATCGATTTCGCCGGTGCTCAGATCGAAGTTCTCCACACCCCCGGCCACTCCCCCGGTTCCGTGGTCTACAAGGTGGGCGACGTCCTCTTTGCCGGTGACACCCTTTTTGCCGGTTCCTGCGGCCGCACCGACTTCATCGGCGGTTCCACCAGCCAGATCCTCCTGTCCCTGAAGAGACTGGTGGAGCTGGAGGGCAACCTGCGGGTCTGCCCCGGCCATGACCGCATCACCGACCTGGACACCGAGCGGGAACACAACCCCTACGTCCGTCAGGCCCTGCGATGAAACTGTTCTTCTCCGGCCACGACGAAAAATACGCCGTGGAGCAGACCATGCTCACCCTCTTCCCGGCTGAACGGCCCCTCTACCCGGAGGAAGCCCCCGGGGGCGACAACGAGCTGGAACTCTCCTTCACCCGGAGCGGCACCTGGTCCACCGCCACCGCCAAGCTCCGCCGGGAAGGGAAGACCTTCACCCGCCAGTGCCGGGTGAAGACCGAAGAATTAAACCACGAAGACCCTGTGGTGGTCACCCGCCTGACCCGGCGGACCCTCCAGCGGGCCTTCTATCTGGCGGCCATCGACTGCCTGGGCACCGAGCCACCCTGGGGGATGCTCTCCGGGGTTCGTCCTGTGAAGCTCCCCACCAAGGCCATGCTGGACGGGGCCACCCCCCGCCAGGCCGAAGCCGAACTGCGGGACCGGTACCGGGTTTCCCCGGACCGCCGCCGTCTGGCCATGGACTGCGCCCAGGCCAGCTATTCCCTGAAGAAAAGCCTCCAAGAGAATGAGATCTCTCTCTATGTGGGCATCCCCTTCTGTCCCACCCGGTGCGCCTACTGCTCCTTCATCTCCTCCTCGGGGTCGGCCAACAAGCTCATCCCCGCCTATCTGGAGTGTCTGCTGCAGGAGATCGATGCCGCCGGCGAAGCCGCCCTGGCCGCAGGGAAGACCATCCGTTCGGTCTACATCGGCGGCGGTACCCCCACCACCCTGGAAGCCCCTCAGCTGCGCCGTCTGCTGGAGCGGATCAACACCGCCTTCCGGTTACAACCCGGCACGGAGTTCACCGTGGAGGCCGGCCGCCCCGACACCATCACCCGGGAGAAGCTGGAAGCCATCCGGGAGGGGGGCGGCACCCGTATCTCTGTGAACCCCCAGACCATGTCCGACCTGGTCCTGGAGACCATCGGCCGCAGCCATCGGGCCGGGGACATCCGTCAGGCCTATGACCTGGCCAAGGAGACCCAGGTAGGGGAGATCAACATGGATCTCATTGCCGGTCTGCCCGCCGACACGGTGGAAGGATTCCAGGACACCCTGAACCAGGTCATCGCCATGGACCCGGAAAACATCACCGTCCATACCCTGGCCCTGAAGAAGGGTGCCCGCCTCCGCCAGGAGGAGGTGGTCCTTCCCACCGGGGAAGAGGTAGCTCAAATGCTGGACTACGCCTGGGACCGTCTGCGGGAGGCCGGGTATCTTCCCTACTACCTCTACCGCCAGAAGTTTACCTCCGGTTCCTTCGAAAACGTAGGCTGGTGCAAACCCGGCACCCTGAACGTATATAATATCTGTATGATGGAGGAACTCCACACCGTCCTCTCCCTGGGAGCAGGCGGCGTGACCAAGACCATCGGCGGCGGTACCGTCCGCCGGATGGCCAACCCCAAGTACCCCCAGGAGTACATCCGCGACATCGACCGGGTCCTCCAGGACAAGAAAACCTTCTTTCTCCCCTAATGTGTGACCTGCGTCCTTGTATCTGACAAGCCAAGCCGTTACCTTGAAGAAAAGGAGATGAACGTATGCGATTTTTATCCAAATTCCTGTCCCTCACTCTGGTGATCACCCTGCTTTCCTCCCTGGCCGTCCCTGCCTTTGCTGCACCTGAGAAAGATGGTTGGGGATACAAAGACTCCATCGAGACCGACCTCGGTGTCGGGGAAACCACCAGCTACTCCGTCTCCAGCAACTATTGCTACATTGAGTTGGATGAACTCATCGAGTTTACCCCCGATGCCGTGGAGCTTTCCGACGCCGGACAGCTGACCTACGCCTTTGACTTTGATTTATCCTGCAGCACCTCCCGCACCTTTACCCGCATCATAGAAGTCCAGTTCTGGAATGTCCTTATGCGATTTGGAGAGGGCGGCGGAGCCAGCATTATCGAAAAGATGGACGAAATGCATTATGTCGTAAACGACACCAATTACATCGTCCCTGCCACCACCTATTCCTATACCTCCGGCGTCCTGCAGGTCCCTACCGGGGCTGACATGGTGAAGATCGTCGTCAAGGCCGAGGTTCCCACCAGAGCCCACAAGCTGGGGATCGATTACTCCTTCAGCCTGCAGGATATGGGCGCCTCTTCCATGGTGGCCGCCAACCAGCTCTTCTCCGATGTGGAAAAGTCCGACTTCTTCTATGAGCCTGTGGGC
>JAFYPT010000152.1 GCA_017547425.1 Ruminiclostridium sp. | reverse complement strand
GGGTTCAGGAACTGGAGCTCGATCTTGCTGCCATCCTCAAAGGAGGTGACGTAGTCCTGGGCAGCGGTGAGGTAGTCCCCCCGGTCCGGGTCACTTCCCGCATAGGTGCTGAAATAGGTAGCGGCCGTCCGGGCCTTGCTCTCCATGTCGGAGAGGATGCTGCTGTCATAGTAGTTCTTCATGACCAGGGAGCAGGCGATGACCATCACCGTCAGGATGACCACCAGGATGCTGATGCTGCTCAGCAGCCATCGCTTCCGGATTCCCCGGACACGGAAGAAGGGAATGGAACGTAAGGATTTCATGGAATCGATCCTTTACAAAAAAATGTTGTTACAAAAAGGCTCAGCCTCCCTCTCAGAGGGAGCCTTTTTGCGTCATAAGGCCTCGCAGAGTTTCGCCGCCTTGCGGCGAAAGAGGATGCAATGAGTTTTCCGGCGCGACATGCGCGTGCCAGAAACCTCTTCTCAGCCCGGGAGTGCCTGCCTTTGGCAGGCGCAGGTCGGGCTGCAAATCACTTTTGGAAACCCAGCGGAGCGGTTTCCAAAAGTCTTAGAACTCCCATTTATAGCCGTAACCCCAAATGGTGGTGATATAGATGGGGCTGGTGGGTTCGTCCTCGATTTTCACCCGCAGACGGCGGATGTTCACGTCCACGATCTTCAGTTCGCCCAGATAGTTCTCACCCCAGACGCACTTGAGGATCTCCTCGCGGGAGAGGGCCTTGCCGGGGTTCTCCATGAACATCTTCATAATGGAGTACTCCACCTGGGTGAGCTTCACCCGCTGGCCGTTCTTCTCCAGGGTACGCTTGCGGGTATTCAGCACGAAGGGGGCCTGCTGGATCTCGCCGTCGTCCATCATCTCCCCGCCGATGCGGCGGTAGAGAGCATCGATGCGGGCGGTGAGCTCCATGGGGGAGAAGGGCTTGGTGACGTAGTCGTCGGCGCCGGTCATGAAGCCGGTGATCTTGTCCATCTCCTGGGTGCGGGCGGTGAGCATGATGACACCGATCTTGGAGTTGCTGGCCCGGATGCGGCGGCAGACCTCAAAGCCGTCCATGTCGGGCAGCATGATGTCCAGCAGGGCCACACGCACGTCGGGGTTCAGGCGCAGCTGCTCCAGGGCCTCCTCGCCGGTGCCCGCCTCGATGGTCTCGTAGCCTGCGCGGTTAAGGTTGATGACGACGAAGCTGCGGATGTTGGCCTCGTCTTCCAGAACCAGAATCTTTTTCATTGTCCTGCTCCTTTCAGGTGGTTGTATGGGATCGGGAAAATTTCCCGTCAGTGACTGTAACTCCAGGTACCGGCGTTCTGGTGGAACCGCTGGCGGAGGGTGTCCTCGTCCAGGCCGCAGTCCCAGCCGTCAAAGAATTCGCCGGCGAAAATGGTGGTGCTGTCGGAAGCCAGGGTGAACCGGTTGCCCAGCTGGGCCAGCTCTCCCCGGTCGGCGCCCATGAGGGTGGAAATGGTCAAAAAGACCTGGGGCTGGGCGTTGGCGAGGTTTTCCTCGTCCTCCCCCTCGTCCTCCTCCTCTTCGGCCAGTTCCACCCCCCGGGCAAAGAGGACATTCCGAACACCGGTGGCCGAGTTCTCCTGGCGGCACATGGAGAAAGCGCCCGTCCAGTCGTCGGGGATCTCCAGATACCAGCCGTCGCCGCTGTGGTAGGTTGTGAGGACCTGGGTCGAGGTGCCGTCGGACTGGTAGGCCATCCAGTGAAGCCACCAGAACTCCTTGGCGGTGGAGGTGCCATAGGCCGGGATGGACTGGGCCACGGGGACCTCGGTGATGCCGTCCCCGTTCATGTCAGCCGGGTGGACTCCGGCGTAGTAGTGAAAAATATCCTTGCTCTGGTGGGAACCACCACGGAGAGCAATGTTCTTCAGACCTGCATTTCCCAGGCAGAAAATATCGGTGATGAGGTCCTCCTCCCCAAAAGTGGAGGTCACGAAGAGGGCGGGGATCTCATCGGCCAGCACGCCTGCCGTCCAGGTGTTGATCTCTGTGGCACCCAGGGACAGAGGGGTGGCAGAAAGGCGTTCCATGCGACCCTCCATGCCGTCATAGTACTCGATCTCCCAACCAGCCTGGGTGTCTCCCCCGGACTGGGCCAGGATCAGCTCCTCCTGGCCGTCCTGATCCAGGTCGGCAGCCAGGTAGTCGTCGCAGCCACTGCGGAGGATCTCCACAGGCTGGCCGTCCTTGACGGCGTAGCCCACCAGGTCACGGACCGAGGCGTTCACCTGCCAGCTCACCAGGATCTCACAGCCTGCCGGCTCGCAAAGCTCCAGGTAGTCGATGGACTCGATCTCGGCGCCCACGCCCTCGATGCGGGCCCAGGGCTGGTACTCGCCCTGGTCATCCTGGCGGAAGATCACGATCTTCAGGGGGGCTTCGGCCTGGGCATCCCGGAAGAAGGCCACCGCCTCCTGGGTGCCGTCCCCGTCCACATCCACCAGCTGGATGGTCTGGCGGTTCTCACCGCTCCGGGGCGCAATGTACTCGGCGTTCCCCTTTTCCGTGTTGATCTTGGCCTGGAGGTTCACATAGGCCTCCGAGGATTTGGGCAGGGCGTACATCTCCTCCACGCTGCTGAACACGCAGCCGGAAAGCCCTGTCAGGCAAAGGAGCAGGACCATGAGTCCCAGGATCTTTTTCGCCATACAGCCCCTCTTCCCCCTTTCTGTATCGGTAAGCGGCCACACTGCCGCCATAGTATCATCATAATATTGTATCATACCACATTTGACAGCGGATTCCTATATCAAAATAAAAAATCACGGAGAAAAACCCTTGCCTTAAAGCCCTCCCTGTTGTATAATCAATGCGATTTGAATAGGCCGGTGTGATGAAATTGGTAGACGTAGCGGACTCAAAATCCGCCGCTGGCGACAGCGTACCGGTTCGAGTCCGGTCACCGGCACCAAAAAGGCAGGACCCCATACGGGGCCCTGCTTTTTTGCTACCCTTTGGTGACCGGACGAGAACCGGAGGTTCGACACCCGCCCGCAGGCATCGCTTCATTTGCCCCAACAGGGAAAGCATCATTTTTTCCCACCCTCTTCTCAAACAGAAAAAAGTTCTCCACAAACGCCTGCCGGAAGATTGATTGGCCTAGCAATTTATTGACATCCCACCCCACGACATAGTACACTATTGCCATCTATCCAAACCACCTTTTCGTTCAATGATCCATTCTGCACAAAGGAGGCGGCAACCATGACCTTGATCCACAAAATCCTCGGAGGACTTTTGGCCACATCCCTCGCACTCCTCCCCCTCTGTTCCTGCGCATCCCAAACTGAATCCGTCGAGCCTGTAATTGCCGATGGACTGGTCGGCTTTACCGTAGAGGGCGAAACCGATCTCAGCGGAAACTTCTATCTTTCCTTCCCCTCTAACCGAGATCTCATTCTGCTGGACGGAAAAGGCAATATCGTCTGGTCCAAGCACGAAGAAATTTCCGCTTCCTCCGGCCTGGGTTCCTTCTGGGACTTTAAAAAGCACGAAGTGGACGGCGAAATCTATTACAGCTACCACGATGAAACCGGCACCTATGATAACTACGGTCTGGTCGGTTACTCTCCGGGAGAACGTGTCATTCTGGACAAAGATTTTAACGAGATCAAGCGAATCACCTTCGAGGCTTCCGACGTTGTGGAACAAGGGGCACCTCTTGACGGTCACGATTTTTTGATGATCGATCTGGACCACTACATCCTCTCGGGGTATATCAAGGACACCGTCTATAACGTCCCCGGATATGAAGACGGCACAAACGTTACCTCCTCCTACCTTCAGGAGGTCAAAGACGGCCAGGTGGTCTGGGACTTCAACAGCGCCGACTACCCCGAGCTGTATGAACGGACCGCCGCTGTCTCGATCAGCATGGTGGGTGCCGATGACTTTGCCAACCAGGTGATCGACGGCCCTGACTACATTCATTTTAACTCCATGCAGATCGCCGACGATGGCACCCTGGTGTGTTCCTTCCGCCACATCCATGCCATTATGGGCCTGGACCGCACCGCCGACAGCCAGCAGATCCTGTGGACGCTGTCTGGCGCCGGAGATGAGTTCGGCCTGAGCGAATGGCAGAAATCCAGCGGCCAGCACTACGCCACCATAGACGGCGACTACATCACCGTCTTTGACAACGGCAACGCATCCGGTTCCAGTCGGGTGGTCTCTTACTGCATCGACCCGGAGACCAAGACCCTGGAGGCCTTCCGCGCCTATTCCCTGGGGAATAAATACTCCGAAGCCTGCGGCTCTGCCCAGCATCTGTATGACGAAGTATACGTGATTGGCTGGGGCGCTCCCACCCAGGATACCGAGTGTATGTCCGTCTGCGATTTCAGCACCGGCGAGACTCTGATGACAGTCAAGCTGGACAATCCCATGAACACCTATCGCTGTGTCTATTACGATTGACCCAGAGTGAAAACGGCAGGACCCAACGATGGGTCCTGCCGTTTAAGTCTCTGGATACCCAGAACCAGCAAACTTTCCCCTCTGAATTGACACCCCTATAATAATCCGCTATACTGGATTATTATTCTGTCAAATCGGGAGGGTCTTCCCATGTCCATCCTTAAAAATCCCCGTCTGGCCATCATCGTGGCCATGGCGTCCTTCGGCACCCTGGCCGTTTTTGTCCGCAACATCTCCGTCACCTCCGGGGAGCTGGCCCTCTACCGGGCTGTCCTGGCTCTGATCCTCCTTTCCGTCTACTTCCTGGTAACCCGGCAGTCCATCCAGCTGAAAGCCATCAAAAAGGAGCTTCCCCTGCTCCTCCTGTCGGGCGTTGCCATGGGCTTTAACTGGATCCTCCTCTTCCAGGCCTATAAGTACACCACCGTCTCCGTGGCCACCCTGAGCTACTATTTTGCACCGGTCATCGTCACCGCCGTCTGCCCCTTCCTCTTTAAGGAAAAGCTCACCCCCAAGCAGATCCTCTGCTTTATCATGTCTACCCTGGGTCTTGTGCTGGTCATCGGCATCACCGACCTTGCAGGCGGGGCCGGCACCGACCTCATCGGCGTGTGCTTCGGTCTGGGCGCTGCCGTCCTGTATGCTACGGTGGTCCTGCTGAACAAGTTCATCAAGGGCGTGGCCGGCATCCAGCGGACCTTTTTGCAGTTCCTGTCCGCCATCATCGTGCTGATCCCTTATGTGGCCGCCACCTCCGGCGTGACCCTGGGCACCATGGACGGCAAGGGCTGGGTCTGCCTGCTGGTGGTGGGTCTGTTCCACACCGGCGTGTGCTACTGCCTGTACTTCACCGCCCTGAAGGACCTCTCCGGCCAAGAGGCCTCCATCCTCAGCTATGTGGATCCCCTGGTGGCCGTGCTGGTGTCGGTCTTCCTCCTGGGCGAGTCCATGACCGTCACCCAGCTGGTGGGCGGCGTCCTCATTCTGGGCTTCACCCTCTGGAACGAACTGGAACCCCGAAAACCCAAAGCATAACGAGATCTATAACAAAAGTCCGCAGGTTTCCCTGCGGGCTTTTGTGTTGTTTCTTTTGTTAGGTTTCCAGCTGACCGTACCGCATAAGGATGACGGCGCACTGAGCACGGGTGGCATCCCCATCGGGCATCAGACAGCCGTCGCTGCCCGCCAGGATGCCTACTCCCACCGCCCAGGCCATGGGCTCCCGGGCCCAGTCGCTGACGGTGTCGGCATCAGCAAAGGCGGACAGGTCGGCATCCTCCCCGGCGGTCAGGTCCATGGCCTGATACTCTCCGTAACGGTAGAGGACAGCCGCCATCTGCTCCCGGGTCAGGCAGTCGTTGGGGCCAAAGGCGGTCTCGCTGTAGCCGGTCATGAGGCCGGACTCTGCCGCCCAGGTCACCGCATCCCGGTACCAGGCATCCTGGGCCACGTCGGTGAAGGGGTTCTCCCCCTCTGCCCCGGGCTTGCCCTCCAGATTATAGAGGATCTGGGCCGCCATGGCCCGGGTGATGGTGTCCTCCAGGTGGAAGTAGCCGTCCTCGTAGGGCTGCATGATCTTGTTCTTCATGCAATAAGCCACCCCGTCGTGGTACCAGG
>JAFYPT010000151.1 GCA_017547425.1 Ruminiclostridium sp. | reverse complement strand
TCTAACAGCACAAACCACTTACAAGCCCCCGAGGTCGCTCGGGGGCTTGATTTCGTTGTCCAGGACCCCTCATCCGCCCACTTCGTGGGCACCTTCCCCCCAGGGGGAAGGCTATGGCAAAAGGCGTCTCCCTGGGGAGAAGCTGTCACCGAAGGTGACTGATGAGGGGGCCCTGAAACCAAAGCCCCTTGTCCCGCGGGCGCATGGTATGCGCCCCTACCTCACGCAACCTGCGATACATGGCGGGGCTGCCGGGATCGTTCTCCCCCTTGCAGGCTTCGACTCTATATATTATAATGTTGTCATCCTGCCGAAAGGAGGACACCCTATGAAACGAATGACCGCACTCTGTCTGGTGACGGTCCTGCTCTTTTCCCTCTGCGCCTGCGGCTCACAGCCCCAGGAAGAGACCCCCGTCCCGGAGGAGCCCGCTGTGACCGTCACGGAAGATCCCAACCTGGGGCGTTATATCTGCACCGCCGTCACCATGGACGGCATGGACCTGGGCCCCGACGGCCAATGGCTGACCCTGAAAGGGGGCGGAGAAGCCGTCCTCTATCTGGGGGGCGAGGCCGACGAAGCCCGGTGGTCCCTGTCCGGCACCACCTTCACCCTGACCATGGGCAGCCAGATCGTGGCCACAGGCACCCTGGCTGACGGGACCCTCACCGTGAAGCTCATGGGCATGGACTGCATCTTTGTCAGGGAAGCCGCCCTGACCGAGACCCCGGAGACCGCCTACACCCCCTCCATGGGGACCTTCTCCTGCCAGGGGCTGTACACCGTCACTTATCCCCAGGACAGCTTCCAGGCCCCGGGGGACGGCCTGACCGATCTGCTCTCCCCAACGGGGACCAAGGTCTGGCTCACCAAACTGGACTCCCGGGCGGACGTGAGACAGTGGCGGAACGACATGGAGAGCAAGCTGACGGAAACGACTGTCCTGCAGTCCGAACAACTGGAACTGACGGCCGGGGACTACGCCGCCGAAGGACTGGTCTACGAGACCGCCGACGGCTGGCAGACGGCCCTCCTGGTGGACTTTGGCCGGAACCTTGGCTCGGACGGTCGGTCCGTGGCGGCGGCCTGCCTCTATATCTCTGCCCCTACCCGGGAGGAGGTTTGGAACGAGACCATCCAGAGTATGGTGACCAGCCTGAAGCTGGGCCAGTAAAGAAAGGAGTTTATCCATGAAAAAGAGAACCCTTGCGGCCCTGCTGGGCCTGACCCTCGCCTTTACCCTCACCGCCTGCGGCGGCACGGAGGAAGCCCCCGGCGTCCAGGAAGACACCCAGGCCACCGAAACCGTGGAGGATCCCGCTCTTACCGCCGCCCGCCAGGAGATGGCGGACAGCGGCTCTGCCTTTGCTGTGGGTTATCTGGGTGACCTGCCCCAGGGCTGCGCCGTGGAGGACCTGTTGGAGGACTCCGGCTGCCTGGAAACCTACCCCTTCCTGGCCGACTGCCCGGTGGTGACCTATGAAGGCCCCCAGGTCTTCTGCCTGATCCCCCGGAGCGCCGACACCGTTGTGAGGGTGGAGGAGTACATCTGCGACGAGAGCAACAACTATCAGGGTGAAGTGGGCGACGTCCTGTTTGACAGCCAGACGGGCCAGCCGGTCATCCTGGTGTGCAACCAGAACGACGTCCTGCCCAACCTGCAGGTGACCCTGGTGGAGACCGACGGCAGCCAGGTGGTGTACAATCCCTCCCTGGAGTTGTGCGGCGGCACTGTGTTCGTTCCCGCCGGGATGGTGATTCAGGACGTGAGCAACTATGAACCGGTGACCCAGCAGCAGGAAGAAACTCCTGCCCCCGCCCCTGCACCCTCTACCGTGGACTTCTCCGGTGAATGGAGAGCCTATGAAGACTTTGAGGGAAGCCGGGTGGTCCTGGATGTGATCTTCAGCAAGGACGGGTCTGCCGAATACCTCTGCGGCTACGCCGATTCCGAGTACCTCAGCGACTACCAGGGCACCTGGTACACCATCACCGAGAACGGCACCTATCCCGCCGGGTCCATCGTTCTGGACATGAAGGATCTCTGGTCGGGCACTCCCTTCTTCGGTGTGTTCACCGTCACCGCCGAGAGCGGCACCATCACCCTGACCCATGTGAGCGGGAATACCCTGATCTACGGCACCGACGGCCAGGGCATCACCTTCTCGCCCTACGTGAACTAAGCTCGTTTTCAAAGCCCCGTGCCACTCGGCACGGGGTCTTCTTTTGCCCTTTGGTTTGGCAGTCTCCCCCGCTGGGTGCAAAGATTGCCCGGGAGCCTGTCAAAGAGAAGAAAAAGTGAAAAAGTTCAAAGGTTATTCATCATTGAACTATTGACTTTCTGTGGGGGAAGTGCTATCTTATCTTTAGCACTCAGGAAGAACGAGTGCTAAATCAAAAGAACGGAGGCCGTGACCCATGGAACTGTCGGATCGCAAGAAGCTGATCCTCCGGGCGGTGGTAGAAAACTACATACAGACCGCCGAACCTGTGGGCTCCAAGGCCATCGTGGCCAGCGCGGGACTGAAGGTCTCCTCGGCCACCATCCGCAACGAAATGGCCGAGCTGGAAAACCTTGGCCTGCTGGAACAGCCCCACACCTCCGCCGGACGCATCCCCTCTCCCCAGGGGTACCGGCTGTATGTGAACGAGCTCATGGAGGAGCACCGCCTCACCATCCAGGAGACCCAGAAGATCAACGACGCCCTCCACCTGAAGATCCGCCAGATGGATCAGGTCATGAGCGAGGCGGGCAAGATCATCTCCCAGCTCACCCGCTACCCCACCTTCGCCCTGGCCACCGGGTCGAAAAAGGCGGTCATCAGCCGGTACGACCTGCTGATGGTGGAGGAGAACTCCTTCATCGCCGTCCTCATGACCGACGGGCAGGTGGTGAAGAACAAGCTCTTCCGTCTGTCGGAAACCGTTTCCGCCCCTCAGCTCCAGCTGCTGAGCACCCTGCTGAACACCTCCTTCACCGGCCTGACCCTGGAGGAGCTCACCCCCGAGCTGCTGAAGGTGTCCGCCCACGCAGGGGAAGAGGCCTACAGCCTCATCAGTCTGGTGGTCTCCTTCGCCATCGAGGTTTTGGAGGAGATGGAAAACCACGTGGTCCACACGGCAGGCATCCCCAGCCTCCTGGCCCACCCGGAATACCAGAGCCTGGAGAAGGCAGAACCCCTCATGAACTTCCTGTCTGAGATGGGAGAGCGAGGCAGTCTGCCCGCCGTCCAGGGCAAGAACGTAAAGATCCTCATCGGCCCGGAGAACCTGGCCGACGAGCTGAAAGACTCCAGCGTCATCATGGCCAGCTATGACATCGGCGGCGGGATGCAGGGAGTCATCGGCGTGGTAGGCCCCACCCGCATGGACTATGCGGACCTGGCCGCCCGCCTGTCCTACTTTGCCGAGGGCCTGTCCCGGATGTTCGGCAAGGGAGAGCTGGCAGAACCCGCCGAAGAATAGAAGACATCCCACCATAAAGGAGTAACATAGAAGCCATGAGCAAGAAAGATATGGACCAGAACAAGCCTGAGGCCCAGGAGGAAGCAGTGGAGGAACCCGTCCAGGAGACCCCCGCTGAGCCCTCCGCTGAGGAAAAGCATCAGGCAGCCCTGCGGGAGCAGGAAGACAAGTATATGCGCCTGCTGGCCGAGTACGACAACTACCGCAAGCGCAGCCAGAAGGAAAAGGAAACCGCCTGGACCACCGCCAAGGCAGACACCGCCAAGGAATTCCTGCCCGTCTACGACAACCTGGAGCGCGCCCTGAAGCAGGAAACTGCCGACGAGGCCTACGCCAAGGGTGTGCAGATGATCATGACCCAGTTCAAGACCACCCTGGAAAAGCTGGGCATCCAGGAGATCCCCGCTCTGGGCGAGACCTTCGACCCCAACCTGCACAACGCCGTCATGCACATCGAGGACGAGAACCTGGGCGAGAACGTGGTGGCAGAGGTCTTCCAGACCGGCTTCCAGAGCGGTGATAAAATTATTCGTCACGCTATGGTTAAGGTCGCTAATTAAAGAGAAGCGTGAGGCCCTTTTGCAGGGGAGATAAGGCCAGAGCGGATGGGCAGAGCCCAAGGAAGGCCGCAAGGCCTGGATGGGTCTGCCCGGAGTCGGAGGACTTATGGACCCGGCCGCAAAAGGAGCCGCAGCGTGACAATACTAAGCAAACACTATCTTTTTGAAATAAATTACTGAAACAAACATCTACTGTTCTATATAAGGAGGAACTTTATTATGTCTAAGATCATCGGTATCGACCTGGGTACTACCAACTCCTGCGTTTCCGTTATGGAAGGCGGCGAAGCAGTCGTCATCGCCAACGCAGAGGGCAACCGCACCACCCCCTCCATCGTCGCTTTCTCCAAGGACGGCGAGCGTATGGTTGGCCAGGTCGCTAAGCGCCAGGCAATCACCAACCCCGACCGCACTGTCATGTCCATCAAGCGCGAGATGGGTTCCAACTATAAGGTCAACATCGACGGCAAGGGCTACACCCCCCAGGAGATCTCCGCCATGGTCCTGCAGAAGCTGAAGGCTGACGCTGAGGCTTACCTGGGCCAGACCGTCACCGAGGCCGTCATCACCGTTCCCGCATACTTCACCGACGCACAGCGTCAGGCCACCAAGGACGCAGGCCGCATCGCAGGCCTGGAGGTCAAGCGTATCATCAACGAGCCCACCGCAGCTGCTCTGGCTTACGGCGTGGACAAGGAGAACGACCAGAAGATCATGGTCTACGACCTGGGCGGCGGCACCTTCGACGTCTCCGTGCTGGAGATCGGCGACGGCGTCATCGAGGTTCTGGCTACCGCCGGTAACAACCGTCTGGGCGGCGACGACTTCGATAAGTGCGTCATGGACTGGATGGCTGCTGAGTTCAAGAAGGCAGAGGGCATCGACCTGACCAACGACAAGGTCGCTATGCAGCGCCTGAAGGAGGCCGCTGAGAAGGCTAAGATCGAGCTGTCCGGCGTCACCACCTCCGCCATCAACCTGCCCTATATCACCGCTGACGCCACCGGCCCCAAGCACCTGGACCTGACCCTGTCCCGCGCTAAGTTCAACGAGCTGACCGCACACCTGGTGGAGGCTACCATGGGTCCCGTCCGTCAGGCTATGTCCGACGCCGGTCTGAGCAACTCCGACCTGGCTAAGGTCCTGATGGTTGGCGGCTCCAGCCGTATCCCCGCTGTTCAGGAAGCTGTTAAGAAGATCACCGGCCAGGAAGGCTTCAAGGGCATCAACCCCGACGAGTGCGTGGCCATGGGTGCTGCTCTCCAGGGCGGCGTTCTGGTTGGCGACGTGAAGGGCCTGCTGCTGCTGGACGTCACCCCCCTGTCCCTGGGCATCGAGACCATGGGCGGC
>JAFYPT010000150.1 GCA_017547425.1 Ruminiclostridium sp. | reverse complement strand
CCCCGTTCCTTGCCCTCTGCGTAGAGCCTCTCTGCCAGGGCAGGGCTGGTGGTGGTCATGTCAATCAGAAGTGTACCGGGGTCTGCGCTGTCCAGAATGGCACCCGGCGAGAAATAGACCTCCTCTACATCCTTGGGATACCCCACCATGGTGACCACAGCCTCACAGCCCTTGACGCAGTCTGCAATGGTCTCATGGAAGATAGCCCCGTCTGCAATGACCTCCTCCACCTTGGCCCGGGTACGGGCATAGATATGGAGTTCAAAACCAGCCTTCATCAGGTTGCGGACCATGGACTTACCCATGATGCCTACACCGATCCAAGCGATTTTCTTCATGTCAATACCTCCTTTGTTTTCTCTATTTTATCATAACTCCTTCACGATAGAAAGAAACACCCGGACAGGAAACCTGTCCGGGCTTTATGTCTTATTCGGTGGTGGTTTCACCCTCTGCGGGGGCTTCGGTCTCCTCCTCAGGGGTAGTTGCAGCGGCCTCACCGTCGGTGGTGGTGCCCTCAGGGGGAGTTGCGCCCTCCTCCGGTTCTGCACCGGTGGACTGACTCTCGTCGTGGGTCTCGCTGTCGGGGTTGGCCACCACCGTGACAGCGATCTCAGCGGTCTGCTCGCCTGCGGTTGCCTTGATGATGGCGGTGCCCACCTCACGGGCCTCGATGACGCCCTGGTCGTTGACACGAGCCACAGAGTTGTCGCTGCTGCTCCAGGAGAGCTTGGCGGGGGTCATATCCTCAGACTCCATGATGACGGTGGCGATCACGGTGTAGGACTGGCCGGAGATGATCTCCACCACTTCCTCCGCGAACTTGATGTCCTTCACACCGGGGGCCACATCCACGACCATAACAGTGTCTTCCACGGTCTCGCCATTGATGGTAGCCGTGATGGTCACGCTGCCGTTGCTCTTGGCCAGCAGAGTGCAGGTCTCGCCGTTGCCGTCCACCGAGATGACACCGTTGTCGCTGCTGCTCCACTGGATGTCATAGGTCTCGGTCTCAGAGAGGCCGGTGACGGTAGCCGTGGCAGTCTCAGACACCACGATGGTCTTAGAAGAGATGGACAGACCGTAATCAGATCCGCCGCCAATGAAGGACTTGAGGATCAGGGCTGCCAGGATGATCAGCACCAGGCCCACAGCGATGGGGACGATCTGGATGCTGCTCTTCTTTTTCTTCTTACCCTTCTTCTGACCGCTGGGTCGGCTTCCGTTCCGGGAACCATTGCCGGAAGGACGGCTGCCGCCGCTGCGGGAGCGGTTGTAGTCCCGGTCATAGCGGTCATCGTAGCGGTCATAGTCCCGGCTGGAACGGGAAGAGCGACCGCTGCTGCTACGATCGGAGCGGCCACGAGAGGAACTGCGATCATCCCAGTTGGGTGCGGTGCGCTCCCAGTCAGAGAAGTCATCGTAGGGGTTTCGGCGGGAAGAGCTGTAGCCCCGATCGTAATCCCGGGAAGACCGGCTGCTGTAACCCCGGTCATAGTCTCTGTCGTAGTCCCGGCTGCTGTAGCCACGGTCATACTCTCTGTAATTGCGGTCATAGTCCCTGGAAGACCCCCGGCTGCTGCCAGAGGAACGGCCCCGGGAAGACCGGCTGTAATCATCGTAATCGTCGTATCTCATAATCATATCCTCCTGACCCCTGTGCGAAGAGGGGAAGTCATCGGGTTCTTTGTTTTTTCGCATAGTTCATGGTATTATACCATATCTCGCCCCCGGAGAAAACACCCAAATTGTAAAGATTCTGAGAAATCCTGTCACCCTTTCTTGGTCATTTCCTTCTTTAAGGCTTTACCAAGAAAAAGAATCGTGGTATAATTGCCCTATATCTTTCAAAATCCGACCGATTTCACAGCCAGAGGTGCATTTGCCATGAAACTGACCTTCCAGCGTCTTGACCCGGCCGGGAACATCACCCTGCTGGTGATGACCCCTGTCCCCAGAGAGGACTACCAGACCATCGCCGCCAGACTCCTTTCCCTCCCGGAGCTGGACGCCGAGCAGGTGGGCTTTCTGGTCCCGCCCCAGCAGGGCGGTGTGGTCCGCCTGGAGATGATGGGCGGGGAGTTCTGCGGCAACGCCCTCCGGTCCACTGCTCTGCACTACGCCACCAGCCAGGGTTTCCGCCGGTCCCGGTCCTTCCCGGTGGAGATCAGCGGGTATGACGCTCCCCTTCCCGTCCAGGTGAATCCCCTCACCGGTCAGGTGACGGCTGAAATGCCCCTGCCCAAGGAGATCCTCCCCTGCCAGCTCTTTGGGGAGCCCGCCAAGGCCGTCCGCATCCCCGGCATCCTCCACGCCATCTCCCAGACAGAGCAGGAACCCAGCCAGGAGGAAGTCCGGCAGGCTCTGCGGGATCTCACCGAGACCTATGACGTCCCGGCGGCGGGGATCATGTTCTGGCAGTTCCGGAAAAAGGCCATGAAGCCCGCCGTCTATGTGCGAGACACCGACTCCCTGTTCTACGAGCGCAGTTGCGCCTCGGGCAGCACCGCCGTGGCCGCCTGGGGCGCCCTGAACGCCAGGAAGGACGGCCAGCACAAACTGGATATCCGCCAACCCGGCGGGGTCATCTCCACCACGGCAGTGGTCCAGGGAGGGAAACTCCAGCACATCACCATTGGGGGCAAGGTGGATTTGGGCCCTGTCTATGATATTGAGTTTTAATGAAAAATCCTGGAACCGTTGGTTCCAGGATTTTTTCTGTCAGTCATTCATAAGACCGGCCTTGTCCAGACCGTAGAAGATCAGGCTGATGACCACAGCGGTAACTGCCGCCAGGGTCATGCCGGAGATGGACACGCTGCCGAAGGAGAGGGTCAGGCCGGAGAGACCCGCCACAAAGACCACGGAGGTCAGGATCAGGTTCCGGTTCTTGCTATAATCCACCTGCTTGTCCACCAGGATCCGGAGACCGGAGGTGCCGATCATGCCATAGAGCAGGAAGGTGATGCCGCCGATGACGTCGCCGGGGATGGTGGTGATGAAGGCGGACAGAGGGCCCACAAAGGCCATGAGGATGGAGAAGATACCCGCACCCGCAATGACCCGGGTGGAGTACACGCCGGTGACCGCCATGACGCCGATGTTCTCGCCATAGGTGGTGGTGGGAACGCTGCCCACCAGGCCGGAGAGGGCGCTGGAAATGTTGTCGCCCAGGAGAGAACGGTGGAGGCCGGGATCCTTCAGCAGGTCACGGTCCACGATCTTACCGGTGACCACCTGGTGGCCGATGTGCTCGGCAGAGATGACCAGCAGGACCGGGCAGATGGTGAGAATGGCCTGGATGTCAAACTTGGCCAGCTGGAACTGGGGGATGGTGAAGAGTGCGGTCTCTTTCAAAGGGGTGAAGTCCACGATGCCCACCAGGCAGGCGGTCACATAGCCGCAAGCCATGGCGATGAGCAGGGGGATGACCGAGAAGAAGCCACGGAAGAGGACACTACCAAAGATAGCCACGCCCAGAGTGACGGCGAAGACCAGAATATCGCCCATCTCCATGGTAGGGCTGATCATCAGGCCACCAGTGGGGTTTACCGCCATGAGGTCCGCACCGATGGCGCCGCCCTTGACGGTGTTGGAGGCCAGCTCCAGACCGATGAGGGCCACCACAGGACCCATGGCCGCAGGAGGCAGGACGATGTCGATCCAGTCGGTGCCGAACTTCCAGACGATGAAGGCCACCACACAGCCCAACAGACCGACCACGACGAAGCCGCCCTGGGCGTATTCGAAGCCCATCTCAGCGATGACGATGCCCGCAGGGGCCAGGAAGGCGAAGCTGGAGCCCAGATAGGCCGGGGCCTTGCCCTTGGTGATCAGGATGAATATCAGGGTGCCCACACCGTTCATCAGCAGGACGATGCCCGAGTGGATGCCAAAAAGAATGGGGACCAGCACAGACGCGCCGAACATAGCGAAGACATGCTGGATGCTCAGGGGAATCATCTGCCCCAGAGGCAAACGGTCCTCCACCTGGATGATCTTTCTCTTTCCCATGGTGTCAGATCTCCTCTCAAATGTTATCTTTATATCAGTATATCACGATTCCCGGGGGACTGCAAATGGTTTCACCACATGGAAATGATTGACAAAGAGCCTGTTCCCTTGTTGGAACAGGCTCTTGTTTGATATTAAACGTACATGCGGATGACCCAATAGATGACCACCATCAGAAGGACAGGGAACACGATGCAGATGTAGGGCTTCATCCAGTTGCAGACACGGATCTTGCCGGTGGCGCCGGCGTTGGCCTCCTCCTGGAACTTCTTGAAACCCCAGCGGCGGATGACATAGACCACCATGAGCAGAGCACCCAGGCACATGCACAGGCTGGCGATGAAGTCGGAGAAGTCGAAGAGACCCAGGCCCATGATCTTGATCTGAGCGATGG
>JAFYPT010000022.1 GCA_017547425.1 Ruminiclostridium sp. | reverse complement strand
TGAAAATGGTCAACGGCGTTATTTTGCTGGTTGACGCAGCCGAAGGCCCTATGCCTCAGACCCGGTTCGTGCTGGGCAAGGCATTGGAGCTGGGTCACAAGGTCATCGTGGCCGTGAACAAGGTGGATAAGCCCGACGCCCGGATCCATGAGGTCATGGACGAGGTCCTGGAGCTGCTGCTGGACCTGAACGCCACCGACGAGCAGTTCGAGTCTCCCACCCTGTTCTGCTCCGGTCGTCAGGGCATCGCCTCCTATTCTCCCGAGGTCCTGGGCACCGACCTGATCCCCCTCTTTGACACCATCATCGACTACATTCCCGCTCCTGAGTGCGAGCCTGAGGCTCCCTTCCAGATGCTGGTCTCCTCCATCGACTACAACGAGTTCGTGGGCCGCATCGCCGTGGGCCGCATTGAGCGTGGCACCATCAAGCAGAACCAGGAGATCGTGGTCTGCAACTACCACACCCCCGACCAGAGCAAGAAGGCCAAGGCCGTGAGCCTGTATACCTTCGACGGTCTGGCCCGCACCCCCGTCACCGAGGCCCAGGCTGGTGAGATCGTGGCCATGAGCGGCATCGGCGAGATCACCATTGGCGACACCATCTGCGCCACCACCGCCGTGGAGCCCATGGAGTTCGTCAAGATCTCTGCCCCCACCCTGGAGATGACCTTTGCCATCAACGACTCTCCCTTTGCCGGCAAGGAGGGCAAGTTCGTCACCTCCCGCCAGATCCGTGAGCGTCTCTTCCGTGAGACCATGAAGGACGTTTCCCTGCGTGTCTCCGAGGTGGAAGGCTCCATGGACTCCTTCAACGTGGCAGGCCGCGGCGAAATGTCCCTGTCCATCCTCATTGAGACCATGCGCCGTGAGGGCTATGAGTTCCAGGTCTCTCCCCCTCGTGTCCTGTACCAGGAGATCGACGGCGTTCGCTGCGAGCCCATCGAGCGCGTGGTGGCCGACGTGCCCTCCGACAACGTGGGCTCCGTCATGGAGAAGCTGGGCTCCCGTAAGGGTGAGTTCCTGTCCATGACCCCTGTGGGCAACCGCATGAAGCTGGAGTTCCTGGTCCCCTCCCGTGGTCTGTTCGGCTACCGGAACGAGTTCCTCACCGACACCAAGGGCGAGGGCATCATGGCCTCCGTCTTTGAGACCTACGCCCCCTACAAGGGCGAGGTTTCCCGCCGCAACACCGGCTCTCTGATCGCCTTCGAGACCGGCGATGCTGTGGCTTACGGCATTTTCGGCGCCCAGGACCGTGGCGCTATGTTCATCACCCCCGGCACCCCCGTCTACGGCGGCATGGTGGTGGGCGAGTGCCCCAAGGCCGAGGACATCACCGTCAACGTCTGCCGCAAGAAGCAGCTGACCAACATGCGTGCTTCCGGCTCCGACGAGGCCCTGCGCCTGATTCCCCCCCGACAGATGTCCCTGGAACAGTGCCTGGAGTTCCTGGCTGACGACGAGCTGCTGGAGGTCACCCCCCAGAACCTGCGCCTGCGCAAGCGTATCCTGAACCACGAGATCCGTATGAAGGCCCTGAAGGGTAACAAGAAGTACCAGGATTTATAAATACCAAACGAATGGCCGAGGAGTTTTACTCCCCGGCCATTCGTTTGTGCTTTTTTCGCTGCCTGCGGACAGCGAACTCTGCGAGGCTTTTGGACAAAAAGAAAAGACACCTCCGAAGAGGTGTCCTTTCCAAGCCAAGAAATATTATTTAAGAGAGGTTGCCCGCTGTGGGTGGAGCGCCCACAGCGGGCAAAAAGAGAGGAGCCAAATGCCCTGGGCATTTGGGCAAGGAATCAGGATGGGGTGGGTACCGTCAGACACTCCAAACCGTCTCCGTCCGCATGACGGCGGCAGAGGTCTGCGGTGCAGGTCTTGTAGGCAGCGAACCGCTCTTTGGCGGCCCTTTCGTCCCCGTAGACCTTCCAGCAGCCGGTGCACTTGCTGCACTTGCCCTGGTGGCAGATGAAACCCTGGACGTCTTCCGGGGGATAGCTCAGAAAAAGCCCGATCTCATGGGGGAAGTCCTCCCGGGCCTGGAGCCGTTTGGAAAGTTCCCGCAGGCAGGTCCTTTGACGGAGGTCGGCATAGCCCGCCTGCTTCAGCAGGGTCTGGGCGGTTTCGTTGGCCAGGTCCCGGTCCAGATGGGCCGGACGGAAGAGATAGAGGAGGGACTTGCGTTCCTCCATGCGGAGGGGAATGAGCCGCAAGCCCCGGGGGACCAGCACCTGGTTGATCCGCCGCAGGTCCTCCTGAAAGGCTGCCCGGTCATCAAAGGAGCAGGGGAAGAGGTTGCCCGTCTTTAGGCCCGCCAGGGTGGGGGCACCGTGGCGGATAACATATTCGGCAGACATAGGGACCTCCTTTGGTTAGTTGTTGCTAACTGCGTGAGCAAAGGGAAGCGTCCCGCAGGACGCAGCGTAGGGTTATTTATGTGCAGAGGGTTGGATACTATGCAAGTTAGCTTGTGCTAACATATTAAGAAGTCTACCATAGGTCCCCTGGAATGTCAAGAACTTATTTTCACTATTTCGGTGGATTTTGTGGGGAGGCTTTTTCCTGCCGAACCCATTGCCCCAACTAAGCCAACGTGGTAAAATAAAACGTTATCAAACCTGTAAACGAGAGGAGGGTCCCCCGTGGCTCTGCCCAAACCCCGCTGGCGGGACCCGGTCTTCTGGTCCATGGCCATGCGGCTGGCCCTGCCTGTGGCCATTCAAAACCTGCTCATCAGTTCCTTCGCCCTGGTGGACACCCTCATGGTGGGTCAGCTGGGTGACGTTCCCCTGTCGGCCATCGGTATGGCCACCCAGTGGGCCTGGCTGCTGAACATCTGCCAGTTCGGCTTCTGTTCCGGGGCTACCCTGTTCTACGCCCAGTATTGGGGCGTGAAGGACGTGAAGGGCATCCACCGGATCTTCGGCATCGCCATGACCCTGGTGACCGTCCTCTCCCTGATCTTTACCGCCATTTGTGTGGGAGCCCCGGTGTGGGCCATGTCCCTCTTCAACCGAACCCCGGAGGTGGTGGAGCAAGGCGCCGCCTACCTGCGGATCGCCGGCTGGTCCTATCTGGCCCAGATGGCAGTGAGCATGATCGGCGCTCTCCTCCGGTCGGCCGGACGGGTCCAGCTGCCCATGGTCACGGCCTGTCTCACCACCGTTCTGAACATCGGCCTGGACTACGCCCTCATTTTCGGCAAGTTCGGCCTGCCTGCTCTGGGCATCGCCGGCGCCGCCTGGGCCACGGCCATCTCCGCCTGGGTGGGTCTGGTCTTCGTGGTGGTGGTGTCGGTGGTCCAGAAGAACATCCTCATCGGCCCCGTCCGGGAGTTCTTCGACTTCAACAAGGAAATGCTCACCGAGTATTTCCAGAAAGCCAACCCGGTGGTTCTCAACGAGGTGGCCTGGGGCATGGGCACCGTGGCCCTGAACCTCATCTATTCCAACCTGGGCTATGAGTACTATGCGGCGGTGACCATCGTCCGCACCTTTGAGAACATCGCCTTCTCCCTCCTCATTGGCCTTTGCTCGGCCTGCGCCATCATGGTGGGCAACTCCGTGGGAGCGGGCAACATCCACCAGGGGGTGGAGCAGTCCCGGCGGTTCGCCGTGGCAGAGCCTGCGGCGGCGGGGCTTATGGGCCTCATCCTCATCGCCCTGCGGGATCCCCTCATCCACCTGTTCAATTCCGGGGGAGCCCTGTCGGAGCTGACCTACCAAAGCGCCATCTACATCCTGGTCATCTACAGCATTCACATGGCCATCCGCAACTACCCCTACATCACCATTGTGGGCATCTACCGGGCCGGGGGTGACACGGTCACCGGCGTGAAATACGACATGAGCTGCCTGTGGGGCTTGTCCATCCCCGTGACCTTCCTGGCGGCTTACGTGTTCCATCTGCCCTTCCCGGTGGTCTATGCGGTGATGCTCATTTCCGAGGATTACATCAAGACCTGGCTGTGTTTCCGCCATTTCCGCTCCTGGAAGTGGCTCATGCCCGTCACCCAGGAAGGACGAGAGGCCCTGGTCACCTGGAAAGAAGAATATCATATCACTTGATCATAGAAGGAGGACCCCATCATGGACCTGAAAGGAAGACATTACACCTGGTTCCAGAACCGGGAGTGCGAGTATTTCCCCTGCCACAACGATGTGCGGGAGGAGGACTTCAACTGCCTGTTCTGCTACTGCCCCCTGTACCGTGCCCCCAAGTGCGGCGGCGCCTTTGTGATCCGCAACGGCCGGAAGGACTGCTCCTACTGCCTGCTGCCCCACAACGACGAGAGCTATGCCTACATCTCGGCCAAGCTGCGAGAGGAAGGCCTGTTCCCGGAGAAGAAGTAAGAGAAAAAGACCGCCCACGGGCGGTCTTTTTTATGCTCAGATATTCGATTCCATGAGGGTCAGCCCGCAGGGGATGCCTTGGTCGTTATATTCCAGTTGGTAACAGTTGGTGTAGTCCCCGTAGGAGTAAAACCAGTTCCCGTCGGTGACGGCGAAGTAGATATACGTCGGGGAGACATCGTAGCTCTCGCTGGTTTCCAGGTCCATGGCCATGAGGGCGTTTTTATCTCCCGAAATATAATAGAAGAGCCACTGGTCAGAGACAGCCAGGTAACGATAGTACGTGCCTTCTCGGTCTTTGGGCAGTTCCCGTGTGGTGCCGTCTTCCAGGAAAAGCTGAGAAGTCCAGTTGCCCCTGTCCTCGAAGGGATGGCTTACCACCAGGATAGCGTCCCCGATGGCTCGGCTTTCGTACTCCTCCAACTGATGCCCCTGGGGCAGGACGGAGACTCCGTTCTCCCGCAGGTCGTTGTAGTAGTACACCCCGTCTGCTACGTCCCGTTCCCAACCTGGGTACTCGGTTCCGGTGGGAAAATCCATCTGATACTGCACCAGGGTGCGCTCTCCGGCCACCAGGTTCCAGTTCTGCCCTTGGTCATCCTTCTCCTTGGACAGGACCTCTCCTGTCCGGCAGTCCAGGACCACGTGGTAGTCGTGGAAGCCGTCGTAGCACACCAGAGCGATGCGGTCCTCCCACAGGCCGTTCAGGAAAATGTAGGGGGATTCCCCCTTGGGGGCATCGGGCAGACGGTAAAGTTCTGAGATCTCCCGGGTTTTCAGGTCCATTCGATAGAGGCTGGCGGTGGCTCGGTCAGAGAAATACAACCCGTGGGAATTGATGTCCCAGCATGGGAAGATGGTGTCCAGGTGGTAATCCTTGGAGGACACCAGGACCTCCGGTTCCTGGCCGGGGGTGTAGGCGCAGAGTCCGATGGGGGTCTTGACCTCATCGGGCAGGGCAAGACCACCGCCGCCGTAGACGTAATAAACCCCGTCCCGGAGGATGCCCTCATCACCGCCCAGGGTCTTTTGGGAGTCTCTCCCCATCAAAAACAAGATGGCGCCGAAGATGACAAGGGCGGCCAGGAGGATAACTTGGACGCTGATGCTCCAACTCTGCTGGGCATCCCGTTCCTTTTGCTCCCTTTGGCGTTGCTGGCTGGTCATAGGCTCCAGGGGATAGTCGAAGGGGTCTCGCATGGTGGTCGCTCCTTTCTCCAGGAGGGCTAGAAACTTATTATAAAGAAATTATATAGAATTATTAAAGTTTTGTCAACGGAGGCTTTTTGAGGGAACCTGCCCCTACAAAGTGGCAGGGATGCCTAAAACAAAAAAGACCGCCCGCAGGCGGTCTTTTTTATAATCAGTCTTCGTCCAGCTTGAGGACGGCCATGAACGCTTCGGTAGGCAGCTGAACCGTACCGAGGGTACGCATCTTCTTTTTGCCTTCCTTCTGCTTCTCCAGCAGCTTCTTCTTACGGGTGATATCGCCGCCGTAGCACTTGGCCAGAACGTCCTTGCGCATGGCGCGGACGGTCTCACGGGCGATGATCTTGCCGCCGATGGCTGCCTGGACGGGGATCTCGAAGAGCTGACGGGGGATGTTCTCCTTCAGCTTTTCGCAGATCTTACGGGCGCGGCCGTAGGCCTTCTCCCGGTGGGCGATGAAGGACAGAGCGTCCACCTGGTCGCCGTTGAGGAGCATGTCCACCTTCACCAGGTCGGACTCACGATCCTCCAGGAACTCGTAGTCCAGGGAGGCGTAGCCCTTGGTGCGTGCCTTCAGGGCATCGAAGAAGTCGTAGATGATCTCGTTCAGGGGCATGTGGTAGTGGATCTCCACCAGGTTGGCATCCAGGTACTGCATGTCCTTGAACTCACCACGGCGCTCCTGGCACATGGGCATGATGTTGCCCACGTAGTCCGGGGGAGAGATGATGGAGACCTTCACGAAGGGCTCCTTCTGGATGGAGATGTGGGTGGGATCGGGATAGTTGTGGGGGTTGTCCACCCGGATGACGGAGCCATCGTTCTTCACCACTTCGTAGATAACGTTGGGCAGGGTGGTGATCAGGTCCAGGTCGAACTCACGCTCCAGTCGCTCCTGGATGATCTCCATGTGGAGCATGCCCAGGAAGCCGCAGCGGAAGCCGAAGCCCAGAGCGGCGGAGGTTTCCGGCTCGAAGGACAGGGAAGCGTCGTTCAGCTGGAGCTTTTCCAGAGCATCACGGAGGTCGGGGTACTTGGAGCCGTCCTCGGTGTAGATGCCGCAGTAAACCATGCTGCGGGCGGGACGGTAGCCGGGCAGGGGTTCGGAAGCGGGGTTGGAGACCACGGTGATGGTGTCGCCCACCTGGGTGTCCTTCACGTTCTTGATGGAGGCGGTCAGATAGCCGACTTCACCGGCGGACAGGGTCTTGCAGGGCTCCAGCTTGGTGGGCAGCAGACGGCCGATCTCCACCAGACCGTACTCGGCCTTGGAAGCCATCATACGGACGGTGTCGGTCACGTTCAGGGTGCCTTCCATCACACGGAAGTAGACGATAACGCCGCGGTAGGCGTCGTACTGGCTGTCGAAGATCAGGGCGTTGAAGGGGGCCTTGGGGTCGCCGGAGGGGGCGGGG
>JAFYPT010000149.1 GCA_017547425.1 Ruminiclostridium sp. | reverse complement strand
CCTCTGCCCCGCAGGCCGCCAGCATGGCGTTCTCCGTGGCCCCCACGCTGGGGATGGGCAGGGTCAGCCGGGTCCCGTGGAGGGTCCTCCCCCGGCAGGTAATGGTCTCGCTGTCTTCCCGGACCTTGGCCCCCAGAGCCTGAAAAGCCGTCAGGTGCAGATCGATGGGGCGGGCTCCCAGGGCACAGCCCCCGGGCCAACCGGCCTCGGCCCGACCCTCTCGGGCCAGCAGGGACCCCAGAAAGAGGACGGACGCCCGCATCTTACTCATCAGGCCGTCGGGGATTCGGGTGCCTTGGGCACAGGAGGTATCCACCAGAACGGTATCTCCCTCCCGGCAGACCCGGCACCCCAGATGCTTCAGGATATCCAGGGCGGTCTGTACGTCGGTCAGCTCCGGGCAGTTGTGCAGGACACTCTCCCCTTTGGTCAGCAGGGTGGCCGCCAGGATGGGCAGAGCGCTGTTCTTGGCTCCGTGGACAGCCGCAGTCCCCTCCAGGGGGCGGCCGCCGGTGATTGCGAAATACTCCATCTTCTCTCCCCCGTTCAGGCTGTTTGCCCTATCCTATGCAGGAGGGGAAGAAAGGGTGTGTCAGTCGTCCAGCATGAGGCCCAGCAGGGTCTCATAGATCTTTTCCGCCGCCTCGGGCACACCCAGCTGGGTCATGGCGTCGGACATGGATGCCAGCTTGCCAGAGTCAGCCAGCAGGTCGGAGGCCGTCTTGTACAGGACCTCGCCAGAGCAGACAGGCTCCAGCAGGACCACAGCGCCGCCCTGGCTGCCCAGGACGTTGGCGTTCTTCTCCTGGTGGTTGTTGGTCACGTTGGGAGAGGGCACGATGACGGCCGGCTTGCCGATGGCAGTCAACTCAGACAGGGTGGATGCGCCGCCCCGGCAGAGGACCAGATCGGCCGCCGCCATGACGGTGGGCATGTCGTAGATATACTCCCGGACCTGGATCTCAGGGGGGAGCTCCACATCGGCCAGGGCCTTGGTCATGGACTCATAGTTCCGACCTGCGCCGTGGATGTGGTGGAAGGGCGCGCCGTCCTTGGCAGCCTGGCGGATGAAGTCCACCATGTAGTTGTTCATGACCTCAGCGCCCAGGCTGCCCCAGTAGGACAGGACCAGGGGGCGGTCATCGGGGATGCCCAAGGCCTTGCGGGCCTGTTCCCGGGTGTACTGGAAGAAGCCGCCCCGGACAGGGGTACCGGTGAGGACCACCTTGTCCTTGTCAGCGTAGTGAGCGCGGGACTCCTCATAGCCCACCATGACCCGGTCTGCAACCTTAGACAGACGCTGGGTGGTGAGGCCGGGGACGGCGTTGGACTCGTGGACGGCGGTGGGGATGCCACGCTTGGCGGCAGCGTTCACCACCGGGAAGGAGGCATAGCCGCCGGTGCCCACCACAAGGTCGGGCTTGAACCAGTCCAGAATCTTTCCGGCCTCCTTCTTGGAGACGGACAGATTCTTCACAGTGCCCAGGTTGTGTTTGATGCTGGCGAGGCTGAAGCTCCGGCGGAAACTGCTGATGGTAACGGTCTCCAGGTCAAAGCCCTCCTTGGGGACCAGACGCTCCTCCATGCCCCCCTTAGCCCCCACGAAGAGGACCTTGCAGTCTTCATTCCGTTCCCGGAACATGCGGGCCAGGGCCACGGCGGGGTTGATGTGACCGGCGGTGCCGCCGCAGGTAAATAACACGTTCATATTCTCTCTCCTTTGGATGCAAAGGCCTAATTGATCGGATTCTGACGAGAAATACTTAGAATCAATCCCATCTCCGCCAACTGGATACATAGGGCAGTACCGCCGTAGCTGAAGAAGGGCAGAGAGATGCCGGTGACCGGGAAGAGGTTGGTCACGACGGCCACGTTGGCGAACACCTGGAAGGCGAACAGGGTCACAACACCCACGATCACCAGGGAGCCAAACTTATCTCTGGCGTGGAGAGCCAGCCAGTAGCCACGAATGATGAGGAGGGCGAAGAGGACCAGCACCAGGGATGCGCCGATGAGACCCAGCTCCTCGCAGACCACAGCGAAGATGAAGTCGTTCTGGGCTTCGGGCAGGTACAGGAACTTCTGCCGGCTGTTTCCCAGACCCTCACCGAAGACGCCGCCCGAACCGATGGCCAGCATGGACTGAATGGCCTGCATGCCCTTACCCAGGGCATCGGACCAGGGATCCCGCCACATCTGCACACGGGAGGTCATGTAGTCGGTGGTGGCGATGATGATGACCAGAAGGCTGGCCACGGTGATGCCGCCAGCCAGGAACCAGCCCACGGAGATGCCGCCGGCAAAGAGGATGGCGGCAGCGATGACCACCATCTGAATGGAAGCGGACATGTGAGGCTGGAGATACAGAATAAAGATCATGATGACCAGAACGATGCCATAAGGCACCAGTTCAAAGAAACCAATGCGCTCCAGCCAGTTGCCGAACCGACCCAGGGTGGTTCGGGGATTGAACCGCCGGGAAACACGCTGGTCACGCTTGGCCAGACGGGATGCGAAGTAGATGATGAGGGCCATCTTACCCAACTCGGAGGGCTGCCACTGCATGGGGATCGTCAGCCAGCGGGTGGCGCCGCCGACGGTCTTGCCCAGGCCGGGCACGTGGACGGCCAGCATCAGCACGAAGGCCACCAGCAGAATGGGCACAGCCAGACCCTGGAGGCCCCGGTAGTTGAGCTTGGAGACGATGTACATACCCATGAAGCCGATCACCGCAAAGATGGCCTGACGCTTGAAGTAGTACAAAGCATCCCCCTGGGTGTTGCCCTTCAGGTCATAGATGGCCGAGGGGTAGGAGGCGGACAGGAGCATCACCAGGCCCACCACCACCAGCAGGACGGTCAGCAGCATGAAGGGCAGGTCCACTTCACCCTGGATGGTCTGACCTGGCTTTTTCTCTTTGGGCTTTATGGGGCTTTTCAGAGGTTTCTTAAAGGCTTTGGCCACAGGTGATCTCCTCCCGAACAGATTTCACTGGCCGGACACTCACAGGACGGGGAACCGACCCATGACGCCGATAAAGGCCAGGATGCAGCACACCAGCGTGATGCCGGCGAAGACGTAACAGAGCTTTTTCTCACTCCAGCCGCCCATCTCCAGGTGGTGATGGAGGGGAGCCATGCGGAAGATCCGCTTGCCGTGGGTGGCTTTGAAGTAGACCACCTGGATGATGTCGGACATGGTCTCGGCAATGTAGATGATGCCCACCAGGATGAGGATCAGGGGCATATCCAGGGCGAAGGCCATGCCGCAGACGGCGCCGCCCAGGAAGAGGGAGCCGGTGTCGCCCATGAAAACCTTGGCGGGGTGGAAGTTATACACCAGGAAGCCCACCAGACCACCCACCAGGGCGGCGGCAAAGACAGCCATGCCGGCAGAACCGGTGGTGTTCCAGCACAGGTACGCATAGGTGAAGGCCACGGTGAAGAAGACGGAGACCACCAGGGTGACGCTGGAGGCCAGGCCGTCCACGCCGTCGGTGATGTTCACGGAGTTGACGCAGCCGGTGATGACAAAGGCGGCGAAGATCATGTACACCACCCAAGGGAGCTTCCACTCAATGCCCAGGAAGGGGATGTACAGGTTGGGAGACAGGATGCCGAAGTTCCGCAGCAGGACGGTGAACAGCACAGCGGCGGCCAGCTGGAGAAGGAACTTCTGGCTGGCGGTAAGGCCGGTGTTCTCCTTCTTCTTGATCTTGGCATAGTCGTCCACCATGCCGATGGCGCCGAAGACCAGGGAGAAAAGGAGGACGAACACAGAGGTGAGATCCCCTGCCAGAATGGCGGATGCGTTCAGGACCAGAACAGTCACGATGACGGCCATGATGAACATGACGCCGCCCATGGTGGGCGTGCCCTGCTTGGACATGTGCCAGGTGGGGCCGTCCTCCTTGATGGACTGACCGGCTTTCATGCGGCGCAGGGCGGGAATGACCACCTTGCCCAGGGCAGCGGTGAGAGCAAAGCCCAGGACGACAGCCGCCAGGAGCTTGATGATAATGGGATCCATGGGGATACACCTCCGGAATTTTCTTTCTCTTTCGTGTGGGCAGCATGGGAATGGCCGCCAACTAATTAGTTTAGCATATTTTCTTGAAAAAAGGAAGAAATTTCTTCCCTCTCGTCCAAATGTGTCCGAACGCCCCCGGCATCCTGATAGGTCTCATGGCCCTTCCCTGCCAGGAGGATCACATCCCCCGCCCGACCCATGGTCAGAGCGGCCCGGATGGCCTCCCGACGGTCGGTGATTCGAAGGCATCGGTCAAAGCCCTGGGGAAAGCCCCGGGCGATGTGGTCCAGGATGGTCTCCGGGTCCTCGGTCCGGGGATTATCCGAGGTGAGGATGATCTCGTCTGCCAGGTCGGCGGCCACAGAACCCATGACGGGCCGTTTGGACCGGTCCCGGTCTCCCCCACAGCCGAAGAGGCAGATGAGGCGGCACCGGGTCACGTCCCGGGCAGTCTGGAGGATCTTCTCCAGGGCATCGGGGGTGTGGGCGTAGTCGATGAGGACAGTATAGGAGGCAGGTACGGGGACCACCTCTGCCCTGCCCTTGACCCCGGGCGCTGCGGCCAGGGCTTTGGCCGTTCGGTCCAGGGAAATTCCCAGGTCCAAGCAGCAGGCCAACACCCCCAGAGCGTTGTACACGGAGAACAGGCCGGGAATGTTCAGCCGGACCGGCACAGACTGTCCCTCACAGAAGGCGGCGAATGCCACCCCGTCAGACCGAAGGTGGATCTCTCTGGCCCGAACCTCTCCTCGGTCCTTTCCAAAGGTCCGAATGGGTCCGGGGAGCCGGTCCGCCATGGCCTTCCCTGCCGGGTCGTCCAGGTTCAGAACGGCGGTGTCGCACTGGGCAAAGAGTTTCTCCTTGGCCCGGCGGTAGTCCTCCATGGTGCCGTGGTAGTCCAGGTGGTCTCGGGTGAGATTGGTGAAAATCCCGGCCCGGAATCGGAGCCCTGCCGCCCTACCCTGGTCCAGGGCGTGGGAGGAGACCTCCATGACCCCATAGCTGCACCCCTCTTTGACCATCTGGGCCAGAAGACAGTGGAGCTGATAGGGGTCAGGGGTGGTGTGGGTGGCCGGAAGGACCCGGTCCCCGATAAGGTTCTGGTTGGTCCCCAGCAGACCCACTTTGGCCCCCAGGACAGACTCCAGAACGTGTTTCAAAAGGTAGGTTGTGGTGGTCTTCCCGTTGGTGCCGGTGACCCCAAGAAGGGTCAGCCGGTCCGCCGGGTTGCCGAACCAGTTGCCGCAGAGGAGGCCGTAAGCCTGCCGGGCATCCTTTGCCACCAGCCAGGGACCGGGGAAGTCCGGGGCTTTCTCGCAGAGAATGGCCGCCGCCCCACAGTCCAGGGCCTGGGTGATGTATTGGGTGCCGTCGGTCCGGGTCCCTCTCAGGGCGGCAAAGAGTCCGCCGGGAACCAGGAACCGGGTGTCGCTGGTGAGTGAAGTGATTTCCACGTCCTGACCAATATGGTCGGTCAGGGCAATGCCCCGGATAAGCCGGGAAAGCTGCAAAGGTCCACCTCCATTGGGAATGGCGGACAGACGGGGACGTTAACCCTCGATGGCGTCCTTGTCGTCTGCCACTTCGTCCACAAACTTCACTTCCACTGCCGTGCCCACTTCCACGGGGGTGTTGGGCTCCACCTCCTGGGTAAAGACCTTGCCGGTCTCACCCGTTCCGGTGGCGTTCAGGTACAGGCCCACGCTCTCCAGCTTCTCCTTGGCCTCCTGATAGGTCATACCGGAGAGGTCGGGCATGGGGACGGTCTCGGTTGCCCGCTCGGTACCCAGATAGAGGACGATGGAGCTGCCGGCCGGCACGGAACTGCCGGGCGAGGGAGCCTGATCGGTGACGAATTCACCCTGGCCGGAGGTTCTGCAGGAGAGGCCCAGCTTGGCCAGGGCAGCGTTGGCCTCCTGATAGGTCATACCCACCAGACGGGGAATGGTCACGCCGGTGGATTCGGTGGCGCTGGACTTCTGGTGACCCAGGTAGTCCAGAATGTTGGCGATGAGTTCGCCCGCCATGGGGCAGGCCATGTTACCGCCGCTGATGTACACGCCGCTGGCGGTGGAGTTGGACTCGGGGGTAGCGGACCAGGGCCAGTCATAGCCCAGCAGAACGATGACCTCGGGGTCATCGGCAGGGGCGAAACCAACGAAGGAGACGATGATACGCTCACGGCCGGTCTCAGGGTCTTTGGTCAGAGTCTGGGAGGAACCGGTCTTGCCGCCGATGCGGTAACCGGGGACGTAGGCGTTCTTACCGGTGCCGTTACGGCCGCTGACCACGCTCTCCATGAAGGAGCGGACCAGGTCAGAGGTCTCCTGGCTGACCACCTGGCGGATCTCGGTGGGCTCGTGATAGCTCACCACGTTGCCCTCGGTGTCGGTGACAGACTGGACCAGGTAGGGCTCCATCAGGTGACCGCCGTTGATACAGGCGGAGAGAGCCGTGATGAGCTGGATGGGGGTGACGGTGAAACGCTGACCGAAGGAGGCGGTTGCCAGGGAGACGATACCCGCAGGGCTCACAAACTCAGCCTTGGGCCAGAAGACGGACCCAACCTCACCGGGAAGCTCAATGCCGGTGGTCTCGGTGAAGCCGAAGTTCTCCCAGTACTGGTAGAACTTCTCCGCACCCAGCCGCTGGCCGATGTCGATAAGGGCGGGGTTGCAAGAGTTCATGACGGCCTTTCGCAGATCCTGGGTACCGTGACCGCTACGGGCAGAGCAGCGGATCTTCCAGCCGTCCATCTCCACATAGCCGATGCAGCCAAAGGTGTCAGACTCGCAGATGACACCCTCCTCCAGACCGGCGGCCACCACGATGGGCTTGAAGGTGGAGCCAGGCTCATACTCGGTGTTCAGGCACTTGCTGCTCCACTGCTTGAACTGGGCCTCGCTGAGGGCCTTGGCATACTCTTCCTCGGTGCCGGTCCGCTTGATCTTTTCCAGCTGGGCCAGCAGCGTGGCATCATTGATGGTGTTATAGTCGTTCAGATCGTAGTCGGGGGACGAAACCATGGCCAGGACGGCACAGGTGTCCGGATCCATGACGATGCAGAAGGCACCGTTGACCACGTCGAACTTCTGGATGCCCTCTTCCACGGTCTTTTCCGCCAGCATCTGGATGTTGGCGTCGATGGTGGTGTGGATGTTGTAGCCGTCCAGGGCATCGTTGAAGGTGGAGTAGGCAGAGCCCATCTCCGTGCCGGCGGCGTTCTTGGCGATGATGGTGCGGCCGTCCTCGCCGGAGAGTTCGTTCTCATACAGAGCTTCCAGGCCGTAAGCGCCCTGGTTCTGGCTGTTGACGAAGCCAACCACCTGGGAAGCGGTGGTGGAGTAGGGGTAGTACCGCTTGGAGTCGTCGGTCATGTAGATGCAGGCTTCCAGGTCGTTCTCGTCAATGAAGACCCGGACCTGGTCGGCGATGTCGTCCTCCACTTTTTTGGCGACCACTTCATAGGCATCCTCGGTCTTGCCCAGCATCTCCATGATCTTCTCCCGCTCTACCCCCAGGATGGAGGAGAGGCCGTCGGCGATGAGGTTGCAGGTGGCCTGGGCATAGGCCTTCTTCTCGGCCTCGATGACCGCCTCGGAACGGGGGTTGCCGAACTCGTCCTCGGTGTCCACCTCGGCGGCAGCGTAGACGTCACGGGGGGAGAGGATGATGTTCTGGACCGAGCCGCTGATGGCCAGGATGGCCCCGTTGGCGTCGTAGATGGTGCCTCGGTGGGCAGAGGAAGAGACCTCTCGGGTCTGCTGGGCGATGGCCTTGGCCTCCAGGGTCTCGTGCTGGACCACCTGGAGCTGCCAGAGCTTCAGGAAGAGGATACCGAAGGTGAACACGCCGAAAATACCGGCCAGCACCACGATGCGCTGGAGGCCTTTGCCGCCCAGTCGGCGGCTTCTCTTGGGGCGTTGTTCGGTCCGGTCCTTGTTGTTTCGTTCAAAGGGCATGGGTCCACCTGCTTTCTTGGTATGGTGATAGTACGGGAAAAGAGGGCGCAAGAATCCCTTCTTACACCCTCACGTTCTCTCTTTCCTCATTGGTATGCCGACAACGGTCAGAAGTATTCCTTCACGGCCTGGAGGAAGTTCCGGCCAAACTCAGCCAGTCTTTCCTGGAAGTCCCAGCCCTGGAAGTACTCCACGCTGTCCGGCTCAGACAGCTCCAGGGTATAGGTCTGCCAGGCCTGGACCTTGTTCATCTCTCCGCTGGCGGTCATCTGTTTCTCGATCTCCTGCAAGTCATAGGCCAGTTCGTACTGGGCCATGAGCTTGGTCTTCTCTTCCTGGAGGGTCTGCAGCTCGCTGCGCAGGCCCACCAGCTCGTCGTTCACCACAACAAGCTGGGCGGAGCTGGCCAGGACCAGCACCAGCATGGCAGCCATCACCAGAATGGTGGCCAGGGCCGAAAAGGCCAGTTTCCGGGCACCCTTGGGACTGGGTTCCGGCTCAGTTTTGGCGGTGTTGGAACCGCTTCCCTGCTTGGGGTCCGGGGAGGGACCGGCATGGGGATCCGCGGTCTTTCTCCGCTCCTGGGTCCCCTGGGGCGGGGCCTCGGGAGCGGCCATTTTCAGCGCCGCGTTTCCATCAAAGGCAAATTCTGTCACGTCGTTCCACCTCGTCGGGGTTTACAGTTTCTCCGCCACCCGGAGCTTGGCGCTGCGGGCGCGGGGGTTTTCGGTCAGCTCCTGCTGGGAGGGCAGGATGGGCTTTTTGGGGGTGAGCTTCACCTGGGGAGTCTTGCCGCAGACGCACACGGGGAACTCCCGGGGGCAGTCGCAGCCCTTGGCGGCAACGGCCAGCTCGCTCTTGACGATGCGGTCTTCCAGGGAGTGGAAGGAGATGACGGCCAGTCGGCCCCCTTCTCTTAAGCGGGGGATGGCGGCCTGCATCATCCGGGAGATGGCAGTGAGTTCGTCGTTGACGGCGATGCGAATGCCTTGGAAACTGCGCTTAGCAGGGTGTTGTTTCTCCCGCAGGGCGGCAGCGGGCATGGCAGAGCGGATGACCTCCACCAGCTGACCGGTGGTCTCGATGGGGGCGATCTCTCTGGCCCGCTCGATGGCGCCGGAGATGGCGGGGGCGTACCGCTCCTCGCCGTACTGGTACAGGATCCGGCGGATCTCCTCCCGGGGCCACTGGTTCACCACCGTCCAGGCGGTGAGGGCGTCGTCCCGGTTCATGCGCATGTCCAGGGGAGCATCGTGCATGTAGGAGAAGCCACGCTCCGGGTCGTCCAGCTGAGGGGAAGAGACGCCCAGATCAAAGAGCATGCCGTCGGCTTCCGGGATGCCCGCCTCTTCCAGGAGGGTCTCCAGGTCGCCGAAGTTGCCGTGGAGGAAGGTGATCCGGTCAGCAAAGGGAGCCAAACGCTCTCCTGCCTCCTGGATGGCCTGGATGTCCCGGTCGATGCAGATGAGCCGTCCTCCCTGGGTGAGGCGCATGGCGATCTGCTCCGAGTGGCCGCCCCGGCCCAGGGTGCCGTCAATATAGATGCCGTCAGGGCGGATGTTCAGGCCCTCGATGCACTCGTCCAGCAGGACGGGGCGGTGGGAAAAGGTCCCTGCCATGGGTTCACTTCCTCTCTTCACAAACCTTTGTCCATATACAGAGGACAAAGCTAAAAAACGTCGTTCGTCATTTAATTATAGAAGAAACCACTGTAAAAAGCAACCGTTTTTTAGGTTCCTAACGGGATGTCATAGAATCGTATGTTTTCCTCCCAGACCCTTCCATTTTCCCTACAAGTGTAGTAAACTATAGAAAAAGAAAACTCAGGAGGTGTTCCCTTGACCCAATTCCTTCTCATGATCTCCCTGGTCATCATCGCCTGTGTCCTCAGCAACAAGCTCACCAGCAAGCTGGGCATGCCCACCCTGCTGGCCTTCATCCTGTTGGGCATGTTCTTCGGCTCTGATGGCCCGGTGAACATCCACTTCGACGACTATCTCCTCACCCAGGAGATCTGCACCATCGCCCTCATCTTCATTATGTTCTACGGCGGCTTCGGCACCAGCTGGTCGGCAGCAAAGCCTGTGGCCGTGAAGGCCGTCCTCCTGTCCTCCCTGGGCACCATCGCCACGGCAGGACTGGTGGGTCTCTTCGCCTGGCAGGTCCTGGGCCTGCCCATCCTGGAGAGCTTCCTGCTGGGCTCGGTCATCAGTTCCACCGACGCCGCCTCGGTCTTCTCCATCCTCCGCTCCCGGCGGCTGAGTCTGAAGGACGGCACCGCCTCTCTGCTGGAGGTGGAGAGCGGCTCCAACGACCCCTTCTCCTATATGCTCACCATCATCGTCCTCTCCCTTATGAACGGGGATTCTGCCAGCGGAGGAGCCTTCCTCTGGCAGGTCTTTGCCCAGCTGGCCTTTGGTCTGGCCTTCGGCTTCGGCATCGCCCTGGCCACCCAGGCCTTCCTGCGGAGGTTCCGCTTCTCCTCCGAGGGTTTTGACGCCATCTTCATCGTGGCCGTGGCCCTGGCCTCCTACGCCGCCCCCACCCTGCTAGGGGGCAACGGCTACCTGAGCGTGTACATCACCGGCATCCTGCTGGGCAACCATCCCCTCCAGAACAAGCAGGCCCTGGTGAATTTCTTCGACGGAGCCACCAGCCTCATGCAGATGGTCCTGTTCTTCCTGCTGGGCCTTCTGTCCTTCCCCTCCAAGCTCCCTGCCGTGGCGACCATCGGCCTGGCCACCGCCCTCTTCCTGACCTTCGTGGCCCGTCCCATCGCCGTGACCCTCCTGCTCAAGCCCTTTGGCAGCTCCTGGAAGCAGATCGGCCTGGTGTCCTGGTCGGGTATGCGCGGCGCCGCCTCCATCGTCTTCTCCATCCTGGCGGTGACCAGCCCGGCCCACATGGGTCTGGACCTCTATCATGTGGTCTTTTTCATCGTCCTCTTCTCCATCCTCATCCAGGGCACCCTCATCCCCTTCATGGCCCAGTTCCTGGGGATGATCGACCTGGAGGGCAACGTCATGAAGACCTTTACCGACTACACCGAAGAAATGCCCATCGACTTCCTCCAGTGCACCCTCTCCCCCGGACACTCCTGGGTGGGCCAGCAGGTCCAGGACCTGGACTTCCCCCCCGAGTGCCTTATTGTTCTGCTGACCCGAAACGGAGAGAACATCGTCCCCAAGGGAAACACCGTCTTCCAGGATGGGGACACCATCATCCTGGGCGGACGGGCCGGAGGAGAATCCCAGGGCGTCCACCTCTTTGAGCGAACCATCGGCATCCGGGACCCCTGGCGGAACCAGACCATCTCCTCCCTGGACACCCGGGGCAACCTCATCATCATGATCCGCCGCCGGGGTCAGGTGGTCATCCCAAAGGGAGACACCATCCTTCTGGCAGGGGACATCCTCCTCATCAACGACATGGATGGGGATCCACTCAACTAAAGACTTTTGAAACAGGCCAGCCTTTTTCAAAAGTCTAGGCTTGCGGCCTGCTGCGCGCGCCCTACGGGCACACTGGCAAGCCTAGAAGTGTTTTCCGGCAGGCGCATGTCCCACCGGAAAACCTACCTGACTTTATTTCGCCACTGCGGTGGCGAAACTCTGCGAGGCTTTTGATTTCCTCACGCAAGTTGTATTCCCTCTGATTTTGTGGTACCCTAAAGAAAAGAACCTGAAAGGAGGCTGCCTATGGGCCTGCTCATCGTCTACGCCATGCTCTTTATTCCGGTGGTGGTCCTGGTGGCCACCTGGTCCATGTCCCCCAAGTGGACCTTTCCGGCTCTGGGTCTCTGTCTGGTTCTGGCCACCCTCTTCGGCTGGGTGGTTGGGGGGCTAAGCCCCGTTGACATCCTCACCCTGGAGAGCCACGGGACCATCACCCTCCTGCTGGTCTGGGCCTCCTGGCTGGTGACCGGCCTCTGCGCCCTGATCCGCCTGTTGACCCTCTGGTGGCGGAAGGGGCATCCGATCATCAAGGAAGAATACATCGACGCAGATTACTACCAGGAAGTCATTGACGAAGAATAACAAAAGGGCTGTTGCGAAATGCAACAGCCCTTTTTCAAGCCTCGCAGAGTTTCGCCCATCGGGCGAAAGAAGGTCAAATTCGTTTTTCGGCAGGACATGCGCCTGCCGGAAAACACTTCTCGCCCCTCCAGTGTGCCCGCAGGGCGCGCGCAGAGGGGTGCAAAAAAACACAACCCGGAGCCCAATGAAATGGGTCCGGGTTGTCTGTCTTTTAGTCGTCTTCGTACTCGTCCTCATCCAGCTCGGCGTCGTACATGGCACGGCGGGGAGCCTGCTGGGGCTGCTGACGCTCGGCTGCGTCCACACCGCCCAGGATGCTGCGGAACTTAGCGCGGGAGTGCTTGACCTCGTCGTATGCGTCGGCCACAGCCTCTTCCACCTGGCGCAGGGCGTCCTCGCAGTACTCGCTGGCAGCACGCTTGAGCAGACGGCACTGCTCCTCAGCCTCAGCGATGATCTCTGCGGCACGGGCCTCAGCCTCACGGACGATGGCGTCCTGGTTGATGATGCGGTGAGCATACTCCTCAGCCTGCTGACGCATGGCGTCCACCTCGCGCTTGGCGGAGGCGATGTAGTCGTTCTTGTTTGCCACCAGGTCCTCTGCGCGCTGGATGGCCACGGGCATCTCTGCCTTCACGTCGTCGATCATGTCCAGGAT